>CAMSEJ010000269.1 GCA_947057405.1 uncultured Roseburia sp. | reverse complement strand
AAGGAGGTAGATTTAAAGCAGGTTTATCGCAGGATACGGAAGGAGCCGGAAAATGCCACGCTGGATCCCGACGATTCGTACCGGATCAAAGAGTCGGTAACGGGAGTGGATTTTGATAAAAAACGTGCGGAGAGTATTATAAAATCGGCACAGGAGGGAAGTACGGCAGAAATAGAGCTCATTTTAAAAGAACCCGAGATTACGACGGAGGATTTAAAGGAGCATCTGTTTGCGGATCGGCTTGCCACTTATACGACGCAGGTGGGCGGAACGGCAAACCGCAGGGACAATATCAGCCTTGCGGCAGAACGGTGCAGCGGGACGATCCTCCTTGGCGGCGACGTGTTTTCCTACAATGCCGCAGTGGGCGAGCAGACTGCCCAAACCGGGTATAAGCCGGCAAATGCGACCCTGAACGGAACGCTGGTGCAGGCATACGGCGGCGGAATCTGCCAGGTATCATCGACGATCTTTGCAGCGGCGCTGTATGCGGATCTGGAAATCAGAGAACGGTGGGAGCATGAGTATGTCCCGCGCTACATGGATGCCGGTATGGATGCGGCCGTGGCATGGGATGCGCTGGATTTAAAGCTCTGTAATGACGGAGACTATCCGGTACGGATCGATGTGTCTTATCGGGACGGTGTGCTGACGGCGGATATCTGGGGAACGAAAACGGATGATTCGATTGTGGAAATCGAAACCCATCCGGTCACCGGACCGGATCAAAACCATGCGGTAAAGACAATTCGCAAGATTTATAACGGGGATAAGAGCCAGATGGTGCTTGAGCAGGTGGCGTACAGCATGTATCTGAACTGAGACGAAAAAAAGCGGCATCAAAGTCTGTTTCTTTGATGCCGCAATTAAATTATGCTGTCCATGGGCCTGCCCTCCTTTTTTTGATTTTCCACTGCCAATCGCTGAAATGATTCTTGTCCTTGTTTTCCATGAACCTGTTGGACTGAAACCATATCTGAATACTGCATCTGATTCTCCGTCCGGTTATTTGTTTTATCTTTCATGGTTGCTGCGTTAAGCTCATTCTTTTGGATTGCTGCTGTGGAATGGCTGCCTGTTTTATATGAGGTCTTTCTTGTGGTAGTACATTACGTTTTCAATGGAGGATACCTCGCTTTCTTTTGGATTTTCTTTGAATTTTCTTTGGTTTGTTTTGTTGAGTCGATTGTATCGCAAAAAAAGCAGATTGTCAATATAGTTTTTGAAAAAATATTCATTAGTATTAATTATAACTGATATATATTTGATAATGTGTTGAAAATTCTGACAATTATGTGCGGCTCTGGCATACTTCCCATATTTGAGCGGACATTTGCTGCCGGAGGGATTCTTCTTTGCAGAAGAGCTTTAAGGAGATATCAACGGCAGCCTGTGTAATACAGTCGTTTTGACTTAAAAAGGCAAGATCTTCTGCTTCGGGCGCATCCGCAAGAAAATGGCTGACGGCCGAATTCAGGCGGTGGAAGTGTGCAATCAGGCTGTTGTAATCGCGGATGCTGTCTAAAATACATGTCTGATACAGCGCGTCCTCAAAGCTGCAGGTCGAAATAATCTGCATACAAAGCCGCAGCTCTCCGGTGACGTCCGAGGCTTCCATCAGCACATCCGGCCGCGTCCGATAGCATTCCAGAAAGTAATTGCCCGCTTTTTCGTATTCCCGCCGTTTGAGGAAGCCGGCCAGGCGTTCCCGAAGCTGCCTGGTTTCGTATTTTTCTCCGGACATGCCGACTTTGCATTCTATGACGTGCAGGCCGTTGCGGCGGATAAAGACTGTCTGCAGGAATTCGGACAGAAATCCGAACAGGCGCCGGTTGTAGTCGTTATATCCGGTGAGATCCGTGCGCCGGTGCACTTCAAAGAGGATATCGAACAGCCAGGCGCAGTAGCGGTCGTACAGCTCCCTAGAAGTAACGAAGATATTGCCGAAATAAGTATGCGAATCGTGTACCAGCGTATCAAATACGGGGGCGTATGCCGGATATTTTTCCCGGATTACCTCGCCGGTGGTGATCAGATCCTTCAAATGGTGGTTTTCTCCGAATCCGTGGTAATAAGAGCAGGTTAAATCCAACAGCCTGGTTGTGACCAGATCACAGCGCGTTAAGAGACGGTCCAGCTCTTCCTCTGTAAAAAGCGCGCCGTTTTCGTTGATCAGGTAGCGCCGGTAGTGGCAGATGCCGATGTGTTCAGCGCCGCGATAGTTTTTCCAGATCCAGTACATGCCGGTTAATTCGCAGAAACAGGGGTTTAAGGAGGAAATGTGATCGCCGGTGTGATCGCCCAAAAAGCCAAGATCCGCCGCGTTTATGCGTCCTACGTGAAGAGGGACGTATGCCGGGTCATTCGGCGGGGTAAAGGGCTTATGGGTCATGGTAAAGATTTTGGTGGACATGGGAGGAGCTCCTTTCTGTATATAAAATCGGTGTTATCATAGCATATTTTCCGGGTTTTTTGTGTTTTTTTTCGTGTTTTTTCGGGCTGATTCGCAAATGGAAGATCTTACCTTATATAAAATTTCATAAAATAGTTGAATTTAACATGGTAAAGCTGTATAATTTTTACATAACGATTTTAAGAAAGGAGAAAAAGAAAGACTATGAAGAAACTAAGAAGAGTTATGAGCCTTATATTGGCATGTGCAATGGTGTTGTCAGGGATTACGGTCCTGCCTGCACAGCCGGTACTGGCGGAAGAGGTTGCGGCGGAGTATACCATTTACCCTACACCGCAGTCTGTTGTTTACGGGGCGGAGGGCGCTGCTCTTACGCTGCCGGGTGAAGTAAACGCTGTTTTTGAAAGCGGAATTGATCAGGCGACAAAGGATCGTCTGAGCGCCGTTCTGTCCGTAAAAGACATTACGGTAAAAGAGGTAAATGCGGCAGAGAGCGGCAAGATCAATATTCTGGTCGGGATTGCAGGTTCGGACGGTGCAGCGGCGGCTTATGCAGAGGAGCATCTGGAGTACGACGAGGCGCTTTTTAGCAAAGTAGACGCTTACCTGCTTGCAATTGAAGCAAACCAGATTACGATTGTCGGCAAAGATACGGACGCTGCTTTTTATGCGCTGGCATCCTTAAAGATGATCTTAGAGCAGTCGGAAGGCACGGCCGTGCGCCAGCTTCAGATGGAAGATTATGCGGTAGGCCAGTATCGCGGTTTTATTGAAGGATATTATGGGATTCCGTGGTCTGTGGATGACCGGATCAGCCTGATGGAATTCGGCGGCGATTTCAAGATGAATATTTATATTTTTGCGCCGAAGGACGACCCGTACCACAACACGGAGTGGAGAGAGCCGTATCCGCAAGAGGAGCTTGAAAAAATCGAGCGGATGGTTGCGGCAGGCGCCGCTGCAAAGTGCCGCTTTGCATGGGCGATTCATCCGTTTATGAATGACGCGATTACAGCAGATGACTACGATGCCGGCCTTGAGGCCATTCAGACCAAATTTCAGCAGTTATACGATGCGGGCGTGCGCCAGTTTGTTATCTCGGCAGACGATGCCAACAGTGCGGTAACGCTTCAGGCAAGGCTTTGCAGGGATATGACAGAGTGGATAAAGCAGCATGAGGGATGCTATAACCTGGTATATGTACCGCAGGTATACAATACCGGCGCTCTTACATGGAGCAACTGGGGATGGGTGGGAACACCCAGTCTGGAGCAGTATTTCGGCCATTTCACAGATATTGAAGATCTGGAGATTATGTGGACGGGCGAAAGTGTCTGCTATCCGGCGACGCAGAGGACCTTTGATAATTTTAAGAACGTCAGCGGCGGCAAGGAAGCGTTTATGTGGCTGAACTGGCCGGTAAATGATGTAAACCACGCACGTCTCGTTATGGGACCGGCTGAGAACTGTATCTAGATCGGAAGAGCACACGTCTGAACTCCAGTCACATGGC
>CAMSEJ010000268.1 GCA_947057405.1 uncultured Roseburia sp. | reverse complement strand
TACTATCATTTTAGCATAGTCCAATTCTAATTTCAACTGCTTTGTGACACCACCGACAAACGGCTGTTATTTGAGAATTGCAAGATAAAAGCTAAACGGGTATGCAATCCCATTATCGACTGGACCGATGCAGATGTGTGGGATTACATCGAAAATGAACGCATTCAAACAAACCCGCTTTATCAATGCGGCTTTCATCGTGTCGGTTGCATCGGCTGCCCTATGGCGCGAACAAAAGGACGACAAAGGGATTTCGCACATTTTCCGACATATAAACGCGCATACATACGGGCATTTGACAAAATGCTGGAGGAACGATACAGGCGCGGAAAAATGCTGGGAAGTTGGCGGGCTGGCACTACAGGCGCAGATGTTTTCCATTGGTGGATGGAGGACGGCATAATTTCCGGTCAGATATCATTTGAGGATGGGGTATGACACACTTATCATTATTTTCCGGCATCGGCGGTTTAGACCTTGCCGCAGAGTGGGCCGGCTTTCAAACCGTGGGACAATGCGAGTTTGCAGATTACCAAACCCGCGTGCTGGAAAAGCACTGGCCGGACGTGCCGCGCTGGCGGGATATCCGGACACTGACACAGGAGGATTTTCATGCAAGAACCGGTCTACGAACAGTTGACATTATTTCAGGAGGATTCCCCTGCCAGCCCTTTAGTGTGGCTGGCAAGCAAAAGGCGAAAGAAGACGATCGTTACTTATGGCCTGAAATGCTGCGAGTTGTCCGAGAACTTGCGCCGCGTTGGGTTGTCGGTGAGAACGTACCTGGAATCCTGCGCCTTGCCGCTGCCGACGTTGTACAGGACCTGGAGCGTGAAGGCTATCACGTTGTCGTGTTTGATTTTGAAGCTGCGGCTGTCGGAGCGCCGCACAGGAGGGAACGCGTCGCGTTTGTTGCCAACCGAGCCGCAGCTTTGGAGCACGCCAACCGCGAACGATGCGAAAAATTCCACCCTTCCGCCGTCGCAGCTCAAGCGGGGCGGACTGCCGGGGCAGATCATGCGGGCGATGTACCAGACACCGACAACGGGCGCGGGGCTTTGCGGCGGCACGGGGAATTATCAGCAGTTGAAGAAAAAGGAGCAGGACGGAGAAATCACGCCGGAGGAATGCCGCAGCATGGCAGCGGGGAATGGTGGCCAACTCAATCCGGACTGGGTGGAGGCAATGATGGGCTTCCCGGTTGGATGGACAGCGTTAGAAACGGATGGATAAGCGGTGACTGGGAATCCGATATACCGCGCATTTCGGAGGGTGTAAGAGACTGTGTGAACCGCTTAAAATGCCTTGGTAACGCCGTAGTACCGCAGCAATTCTACCCAATATTCAAAGCAATCCGGGAGGTTGAAAAGGGCATTCGCTGATCTAAGCGAGGAATCCCAAGGCTTTTCATAGGAACAAATCAGGAAGGAGCATTACTGAAATGAAACAATTAGATAAAATCAAATACGGAGAACGTTTTTTCTATGGGGATGTAGCATGGGTCAGGATTCCGTGTTGTTCAAGCACTGGTGCACTGGTCATTGCGGAAGCGCCGATATTTGAGTGGGCGTTTGATATCCATAATAGCAATGATTGGCGGAATTCATCTTTGCGGCGGGGATTAAACGGAACATTTCTTAACAGCATGATTGATAACGGCGCAGCCGCAGAAGCGTTTTTTAACTTTAGCAGCAATTTAATCGCAGACGATGGAACGACAGATTACGGATATGTGGAAGACATAGTTGCAATTCCTTCGGCAGAGACTTATCGCATTATGCGAGGCGAGATTCCGAGATACGAGGGAATTTGGTGGACGTTAACACCAACCACCTGCAATATAGAGAATGCCCAGTATGTACGTGCTGTTATGCCGGATGGGACGATTACAAACCGCGAAGCAAATTTTGAAATGGCGGGTGTCAGGCCGGTTTGCTTTTTGAGGCTGGATACTCTCGTTTATACAGAGGAAGAAAAGAAACAGGGGCAGCGGGAACAGTCAGTCAAAGAGGGTGCGGAAGCAGTAATAGAAACGCTGGAAGAATACGGGACAGCGCTTTGGGCTGAAATCATTGTTGAGGTTATCAAAGCAATTTTTGCGATAAAAAACGATGCGAAAGAACTTGCACAGGAAATCTTGGACACAAGAGAAGAGACATGAAACCGCACAGCCGGTGATCCGATGTAGGAGCAAAAGAAAAAGTCCCGTATACGCTTTGCCGAGCGCATACGGGACAATCCCGGGGAAAGTTTGCCATAATAAAAATCCTGTAGTTATTTTAACTGATTTACGGCAAAAAGTCAACCGGAGCCATTGAAAAAACGACACAAAGAAGAGTAGGTAAAAAGCCGTATTTAAGCACGGCATGGCGGGCTTGTAATGGGTATTATGATTTCGGCAATACATCCCCTGCCCACCGAGACGGACAGTAAAGGCAGCAGCACCCGCCCCGTTCCCCAGACCAGATTTTATAAACCCTTCTCTCTGAGGCCGCGCCCGAGGGTGAGGGGGATTGCAAGGGGGGAGCGGGACGAGGCGCGGGCAAGGATTCCCGCTCCCCCTTTGCCCTGCCGGACGCTGCGGAATAAGCCGGTTTTATCTACTCTCAAAAAGGCAAGGAGTGAAACACCGTGAGAAGCTTTGTTCGAGAAAAGCAGATCGACTGCGGAAAGCATTATAAAGAGGTTGACATTTTTCCGTATACGGAAGATCAGCAGAACGCCGCCGCAAAAAAGAAGCGGGCAAAGAAGTCGAAAGAATCACCGCCGAAGCAAAAGAACCTGAACGACAAAAACGCTTGCAGGTACTTTATACAGCTTATGCATTTGAATTTTGAATATGAACCGGGAGCATTACATATATCCCTTACCTACAGCCCGAAATATCTGCCGGAAACGATGGAAGATGCCGAAAAGGAAGCGGGAAAATACATTCGCAGGCTAAAGTACATGAGAAAAAAGGAAGGCCTGCCGCCGCTGAAGTATATCCTTGTCACGGCCTGCACCATGAAAAAGAAAAGTGACAAGCCGGTCCGTATCCATCACCATCTTGTTATAAACGGCGGTTTAGATCGTGATGCGGCAGAGGAACTATGGCGCAGGCCCAGACGGAAAGGGCAGAAGCAGGGCGACAGGATCGGTTACTGCAATGCCGACCGTCTGCAAGCAGAAGAAGACGGAATCGGCGCATTAAGCCATTATCTGGTGAAGCAGGCCGGAGGCAAAAAACGGTGGTCGTCTTCCCACAATTTGAAACGGCCAAGCAGCCGGACGAATGACAGGAAATATACCCGCCGCCAGGTCGAGAAGTGGGCAAAGCAGAAACCGGACTGCACCTTTTGGGAAAAGCGGTATCCGGGCTGGACGCTGACCAATGAAGACTACGGCGCACAATACGAATATAACGAACTGACCGGATGGTCAATCTATCTGAAACTCAAAAGAAAGGAATAGAGCAGGAATGAATATGCAAAAAAAGGAAAACAGGTATTTGAAGCCCCCGACTGCACGGGAAGCCAAGCGGGCGGGGCAGGTAATCAGGCGTTTTTGCCTGACACGAACAGGGGATTATGCCTGCAAATGGTGCCCCCTGCGCGATATGTGCAAAACGGAACCGTACACATGGGAGGTATGATAATGCTTGACAAGGTGACAGCCCAACAGCAAGCCCGCCAGCAGTGGCAGAACCGGGTAAACAACGCGCAAGGACATTTCTTTGAGGGTGCTATCATGGCGGCGTGCCAGTTTTATCGCGACCGCGAACGGGCAGAAATTGACAAGACCCCGGAGCCGTTCCGGGTTACCACCAAGAGCCGGGACGGAACCTTTACCGGACGGTTCACTGCCCATGCACAGCCGGACTTTCAGGGCACGCTTGCAGGTGGGCGTTCTATCGTCTTTGAAGCGAAGTATACCGCAACGGATGTTATCAGG
>CAMSEJ010000267.1 GCA_947057405.1 uncultured Roseburia sp. | reverse complement strand
GAACCGGGACGCGACCTACGAAGCGGACGGTACGAAAACGGCGGACTGCGGCAACGGCTGCGGGCAGAAAGATACGCGCAGCGATTCCGGCAGCAGGCTTACCGATTCAAACAGCCCGGAAATTACGATTACCATGGGAACCCGGAGCTGGACGGAACTGGTCGGTTCGCCTTCCTTTGATCTGTGTGTGCGGACGGCGCAGGATGTAACCGTCACGGCACGGGATGAGGAACCGCTTTTGGACGGCAGTACGGTGAACCGCCTGCATAAGGTATACTATTATCTTTCGGATCGGGCGCTAACGCAGGCGCAGCTGCGCAGTGTGGCCTGGACGGAATACCAAACGGCGCTGCGTCTTGAGCCGGACGGCAAATTTCTGGTTTATGTAAAAGCGTCTGACCGATCGGGCAACCTGTCCTATGCATCCACGGACGGCATTCTGGCAGACGGGACGGCGCCTGCGTTTTCCGGGATAGCGGACGGCGCCGGATACTGCGGAATGGCAGAATTTACGGTATCGGATTTTTCGGCCGTAACCGTTACCGACAACGGGACAAAGCTGACGCCTTCCGGCGGCAAATATACGATTGCCGGAGACGGGCAGCAGCATGCGATCACAGCGGAGGATGCGTGCGGCAATACCGCAACCGTTACCGTAACGGTGGGAGCCGGCCATACCTGGCTAGTCCCGGTATTCGCCTGGGGAAAAGACAATCAAAGCTGCACGGCGTCTTATATCTGCAGATATGACAGCAGCCATACGCAGAGAACCAATTGTACGATAAGCAAAGAAACGACGGAAGCGACCTGTGTAAATCCGGGGCAGGAGGTATTTACCGCGTCGTCTGAACTGGACGGTGAGGTAAAGACCAATACCAGAACGGTGTCGACAGAACCGCTTGGGCATGATTATGAGGCTGTGTTCCGGTGGGCAGAGGATAAGCTGTCCGCTTCTGCCGCGATGACGTGCAGACGGTCCGGCTGCGGAGAGGATACACCGGGGCATACGTTAAGCCCGCAGGAGTGTACGGTAGAGGTAAAGGTCACGGAAGCTACCTGCGTAACGGAAGGACGCAAAGAATTTATTGCAAGTGTTGTGGCGGATGGTGTAGAATACAAGGATACGGGGAGCAGTGAAATACTGCCGGCAGATCCGGAACGCCACATCCATACCGTAGTGGTCGGAGAAAAAGAAGCCACGGAAACGGAAGAAGGGTATACCGGGGATACCAGGTGTGAGGATTGCGGAAAAACAGTTGCGCACGGAGAGGTGATTCCGGTGAAAAAGCCGGTGGATCCCGACAATCCGGTAAATCCGGATCAGCCGGTGAATCCGGATCAACCGTCCAATCCGGTTGATCCGGGAAATTCCGGCGGGTCCTCCAATCCGGATGCAAACGGCCCCGGCGGGACTGTGCAGCCCCCGGCAGGCGCGCTTCCGAAGAAGGGGAGTAAGTTAAAAGATAAGAACGGGAATGTGTATACTGTAACGAAAGCAGGAGCTTTAGTGGCCTTTCAAGCGCCTTACAGTAAAAAACTGAACTCTTTGAAAATACCGGAAACAGTTCGGTTAAACGGGATTTCCTATAAGGTGACCTCCATTGCCAAATCTGCATTGAAGGGCTGTAAAAATTTAAAGTCGGTTACAATCGGCAAAAATATAAATAAGATTGGTGCGGCGGCATTTCTCAATTGCGGGGCTTTGAAAAAAATTGTAATTCGGTCAGGGAAGCTGACACAAAAGCAGGTCGGAGCGAAGGCTTTTGCGGGCATCCACAAAAAGGCAGAGTTTAAGGTCCCGGCGAAAAAGCTGGCGGCTTATAAAAAAATACTGCGTAAGAAAGGGGTTACAAAGACGACGCAGGTGATTCGGAAGTAGCAGGAGGCTGTGGCAGAGAGTCTGTCACAGCTTCTTTTCGGAAAGAATTTTAAAAAATAATCCATACTATAAAAGGAGTTCAATATGAATAAAACCTCACTTATGCCCTACCAGGAAATCGAACAGAGCATTCGCAAAAAATTCCGAAAATCCATCTGGTGTAAATTTACAAAAGCAATCAACCAATATGAATTGCTCCAAAAGGGGGACCAGGTTGCGGTATGCATATCCGGCGGCAAAGATTCCATGCTGATGGCAAAGCTTTTCCAGGAATTAAAACTCCACAATAAATTTGAATTCGGCATTCGGTTCCTTGTCATGGATCCGGGCTATTCTCCCGCGAACCGCAGGGCAATCGAAGAAAATGCAGCGCTTCTTCATGTCCCGGTCCATATTTTTGAATCCGAGATTTTCAGCGCGGTGTACCACATTGAAAAGTCGCCCTGTTATCTGTGCGCCAGAATGCGCAGGGGGCATCTCTATCATTTTGCGGAGGAACTGGGCTGCAATAAAATTGCGCTCGGACATCATTATGACGATGTGATTGAAACGATTTTAATGGGTATGCTGTACGGCGCCCAGATGCAGACAATGATGCCTAAACTGCACAGTACGAATTTTCCGGGAATGGAGCTGATCCGCCCGATGTACCTGATCCGCGAAGATGATATTAAAGCATGGCGGGATTACAACGGCCTGCGTTTTTTGCAATGTGCCTGCAAATTTACCGAAAACTGCGCAGACTGCAGTCAGGAAACCTCTTCGAAGCGTCTGGAGGTCAAGGAGCTGATCCGGCAGTTAAAGCAGACGAATCCGTTTGTAGAAGGAAATATATTTAAGAGCGTGGAAAATGTGAATCTGGATACGGTGCTTGCCTTTAAGAAGGACGGGGTGAAGCATTCTTTTTTGGAGGGGTATGGAGAACGGCGGGAGAGAAACTAATTTCGTTATTTTCCGTATTTTGCGGTTGCATGCACCGTTGTTTTCGTGCTATACTTTTTTCAAAGCATATGTTCTTTTGTTAAGTCAAAATCGTTCTGTTTCAAATTCTAATCCATCCGGGAAATCAATGCTTTTATTCCGATTAGAACAATAAAATAACAGCAGGGGTTTTCCGGCGGAAGCCCGCTGTCATACAGGAAAGCCATGTGATAAAAACGTCTGTTGCGAAGAAATGCCTTGCAGTGACAGCCGCTGCTCTTATTGGCTTAACAGGGGAGTCTGCTTATGGAGAGAGCGCCCGGAGTATGTTTAATGCGAATGAATCGGCAGAAAAGACGGTAATGTTAAACCGGCATGGGGAAAGTAGTTGGGGAGGGGAAGAAATGGTGAATGAAAAACACAAGGATCGGCTGTTCTGTTTCTTGTTTGGAAGGGAAGAGAACAGGAACTGGACGCTGAGCCTGTATAATGCGGTAAACGGCTCCTGCTATGAGGATCCGCAACAGATCCAGATTACGACAATGGAAGACGTGCTGTATATGGGGATGAAAAACGACGTGTCGTTCATTGTGGCAGAGACAATGAGCATATATGAGCAGCAGTCGACGTATAACCCGAACATGCCGGTGAGGGGTTTGATGTATGCGGCGCGTCTGTACGATAAATATATCCATCAGAACAGGCTGAACATATACGGTGGAACGATTGTGCGGCTGCCGGTACCAAAGCTTGCAGTATTTTATAATGGAAAGAAAGAGCAGGAAGACTGCATATTGGAGTTATCCGACGCATTTGTGGCAGAAGAAGGAGAGGGAATGGAGCCGGACATAGAGGTGCGGGTACGGATGCTGAATATAAACTATGGAAAGAACCGGAAGCTTCTGGAAGCCTGCCGGCCGTTGGGGGAATACGCGTGGCTGATCCAGAGGATACGGGAACACAGTGTGGAGATGGGAATAGAAGAAGCGGTGGACCATGCAATAGAGGAGATGCCGGAGGAATATGAGATCCGGGAGTTTTTACTGGGACATAAAGCGGAGGTGAGGCATATGTGTATTACAGAATATAATGAAGCGGAAACCATGCAGATGCTGAAGGAAGAAGGCCGCAGAGAAGGCC
>CAMSEJ010000266.1 GCA_947057405.1 uncultured Roseburia sp. | reverse complement strand
CTACACAAGGTACCACACTCTTTCCCTACACGACGCTCTTCCGATCTATGACGACGCATTTATCATTAATTCCGACACCTGTTCATCCGTAGCGTTAGAGCCGACCTATTTTGACAAGACGGCAGATTACCCGACAGGCTGCGCGGACAACAAATATCTGTTATCGGCACAGAACTGCTCTGCTACGATGGATTCCGAAGGTAAGATCCAGCTGGTAACGGAAGATATCCGTAACGGCAACGGCCGCGCCATTAAGTCTAAATTGTGGTCGCCGAACCGCGTAGATAAGATTGACGCACCGGTAAATGCCATTTTCTGGATTATGAAAGATCCGTCCATTCCGCCGGTTGTAAAATTAAAAGGCGCTGCCTTAGCATCCGTTATGGGCGCAACATTAGCGACAAAGACTTCGACGGCAGAGCGTGTAGCGGCAGGAACAGACTTAAATGCACTGCGTATTGTACCATATGCGAACCCGTTCCGTACCTATCCGCTGGTAAATGACTACGAGAAGTTCAAGAAGCTGGTAGATGAAAAGAACGTAGACTGCTATATCGTAAACACCGGCGACTTCATGGGAGCAAAGGTAAAACCGGCCGATACGTTAGGGATCTTAGAGACAATCGTAGAAGGAAAGGCTCAGTTTGAAACATGGGGACCGTTTGAAGACATTGAGATTATGTATGACTGGTCAGGCAAGACAGGCGACTTTAAGCCGGATTTAAAAGATAAGGATTATGTGGCTGCATTAAAGGGCGCTATGGAAAACCGTGTCAAAGCAGTGGAAGATTTTGCAACCAAGAAAGACGGTTATGACAAACTGCCGGAGGAAGCTCTGGAAGCATTAAAGAAGATTGTAGAAGAAGCAGCAACTCTGTAAGAAGAACGAAATATACCCGGGCGCCTTTCGTTATCAGGAAGGCGCCCGGACACATTTCGGCACAATCTAATATTTCGTGTTTTCCGGCATTTCCAATGAAAAATCCTCTTGCGCTCCCTTCCAGTCATGCGGCATTTACAGTGAAATTACAAAATAAGGGAATCATGTATGCGCTTCCCTTATTTTTTTATGTATTTTGCATTGAAAAATGTGGAATAGTAAGGTATAATGTTTTACATGAAGGAAACATGAATCCTGGGGTGTTCGATACCCTGCTATTTTGAACCTACATTTTCTTTACGGGTTTCCTATATTGCTGATTGGATGTCAGGCCGCCATGAACCGAGAGCAGCGGAAGGCAGAAGAGAAGCTGCGGTTACCCACCTGGCTTTGGCTAGGACTCAAAATTGCAGGAAACGGCATTTTGGGATTTTCCGGGAGGATGCCGTCCTGGCTATCCTCCGGAGTCCGAAAGAGGAATCGACAGGGTACAAAAGAATCCGGGGCACAGAAGATATATGAAGTACAGAAGATTTTTAGGTACAAAAGAAAAATCATATTTGTACAGATGATAGCATACAAATGAGAGAAGCTGCTTTTACGGCAGCTTCTTTTCCTTATTTTTGCCGAATGGCAAAGAGGGATACCCGCAGGGTGTTTCCTTATTTTTGCCGAATGGCAAAGAGGGATACAAACGGCAAAGAGGATTCAGTATCGGGCAGCAGGTAAGGAGTACGGCATGAAAAGTCAGAATCAAAAAAAGTTATTTATAATCGGGATTGGTATCATCTGCATTGGTTTTTTCCTGTATTTCGAAAAGCATCCTGCGATTGGACGGGGAGAGAAGGAATATGGCTATACAGATGAATATGTACAGATAAAAGAACTTCCGCCCCTGCTGGATTTTTATTATTATTCCGGGGAAGAATGGGAAGAAAAAATTGCAGAACAGGAATTTGGAGAAATTGTAACACCTTCTGTCGTATCGTGGATACTGGAACAGACAGGCAGTACAGAATATATCTCCTTTGACGGGAAGAAAGACGCCATTGACCGGGCAGGCTGGAATGAAGTATACGGGCAGATTTTGGATTTGCTGGATACGGAAGGCGTAATCCGCGCATCGGATGAAGTCGTTATAAAAAAAGAAGGGGACAAATTAGTGTGCGCGTCCGGTACATATGAATTTTTCCTGGATCAATTAGAGGCAGAGCCGATGACAGCCGTTGGATTTTATATCAAAGAGGACCGTATTATCGGAGTACGCAGCTTAAAGAGCAGGTCTGCTTCCCTGCAAAACGTTTATGTAAAAAAGGCAGATGAAGAAAAGATTGAATTTCTGGCAAAAGGGGAAACCCATACACTGGCGCTTGCGATGGAGGCTCCCGAAAAAGCGGCAGACCATGTCTGTGATCTGATCTGGGAAGACGGCAGGATTGCAAGGGTTTCAGTAAAGGAAGATACCATACAGGGGGATTTGATTGCAGTGGACGAAAACGGGATTGAAATCGAAGGATACGGCAAAATCAGCCGTTCTCCCGATCTTCCGGTATACAAGACGTACGGCACGGTAGAAGAAAAGGAGCTTTCGGACATTGTCATTGCAAATATGAGTGTAAAATATGTCGTTGCCGCAGATCGGGTCGAAGCCGTGCTTTTGGCGGAGCCTGCGCAGCTGAGCCGGATACGGGTTCTTCTGCTGGGAGAGGACGGAGGGCCGTACCATGGGGAGGTCGGTGTACTGACCACCGCGCCCGCCGTAATTGCAGCGGATAACGGGGATTCTGAGGTTCCTGCGGGTACGCTTATCCGTGCGGATGAATGGTTTGGAGCAGAAGGGAGCACCGGTATTCGGATTACTCCGGCAGAAGAGACGGGGGAGCTGTTCTTATGTGATACGGAAGGAAATGCCGTATCCAAGGGGTATCAGGGAATTTTGGAGCTGCGCCGTTATCCGGAAGGTACTGCCGTGGTCAGTGAGCTTGCGATTGAACAGTATCTCTGCTCGGTCGTTCCAAGCGAGATGCCGAGCCGTTTTGAGAAGGAAGCGCTCAAGGCGCAGGCAGTCTGCGCGCGCAGTTATGCCTATATTCAGCTGGAACGCGGGGATTATGCGGCATTTGGCGCGCATGTGGACGATTCCACCAACTACCAGGTCTATAATAAGCAGGATCGGGACGAAAAAACAACGGCTGCGGTATGGGATACGGCAGGAACGGTGCTCTGCTTTGGGGACGAAACGGCAGAAGCGTATTATTTTTCCACATCCGCCGGAGTGACCGGAAACGGGGACGCGTGGAACCTGACTTCGGATCCCAAATACGGCTATCTGCAAAGCGGAATGGTAAAGGAAGGGGGCGGAAAACCCGATTTATCGGATGAACAGGCCTTTGCCGGGTTTATTGCCGCGCCGGACGCATCTTATTATGAGAGCGCTATGCCGTATTTCCGGTGGAATGCAGTGGGAGATTACACCTCGAAGAAAACGCAGAATAAAATCCGGGAAATTTTAACGGCGCGTAAAGAAAAAACGCCGCAGGACATTGTGTTTTTGAATCGGAACAAAAAGCAGGCGGACAGTATGGGGAAATTTGGAAAGCTTGAGAGCATGAAGGTCGCAAAGCGCAGTAAAAGCGGTGTGATTTTGCAGCTTAAGCTAAAATACAAGAAGGGTACGGTTTTGGTAGGAAATGAGTATAATATCCGCGCCCTGCTTGGAGCCGGTTTGACGGAGCTCGTTCTTTCGGACGGCAGCAAAAAGGAATCGGTCCTGCTGCCGAGCGCATATACGACGTTAAGCCCGCTTGAAAACGGTACATATGCCATGGCCGGCGGAGGTTATGGACACGGAATCGGCATGAGCCAGAACGGTGCGGGGGCAATGGCGGCAGAAGGAAAAACCTGTGAGGAAATTTTAAAATTCTTCTTTTCCGGGATCGAGCTGAAAGCGGTTATGGGGGAAGAATCGCCTCAATAAACTATGGAAAAATACTGAGAGCAGGGGAAGCATGCTCTAGAGCGTGTTTGAAAAATGCTTTTCGGCAGATGTATTCCACACTTAGTGG
>CAMSEJ010000265.1 GCA_947057405.1 uncultured Roseburia sp. | reverse complement strand
GTACTCCGCGAACATCTTCTGGTAGGTCATCATCAGCCTGGCCTGGCCGACTGCCGCGCATGCCTGTTTGCGCGCAATCGTATGCGGGCGCTTTTCCATGCCCATAAACATCCTTCCTACCGCGATTGCCCCGGAGCTGACCAGGCAGATATCCCTGCCGCAGTTTTTCAAATCACAGAGCTCGCGCACCAGGCGTTCTACCTTTAAGAAATTCAGTTTTCCGGTTTCGGGGTGCTGCAGGGAGGACGAACCGACTTTTACGACAATCCGCTTTTTTTCTCCCATCTTTCTTCTTATTAATTGTGTATCCATATTTTCCTCCAGGTTTCCGGCACGCTCCGGAACTTATTTTTATTCTATGCATTCGGGCGGTTTGCTGTTTTATATTGTAATCCCTGTTGTTTTCGGATATAATAATCAAAAACAAAAAAGGAGACTGATACCATGGACACGCAGACAATCGATTTACACGTTCATTCCACCGCTTCCGACGGTACCTTAACGCCCACCGAGTTAGTCGCCGCCGTAAAGGAAGCCGGGCTTTGCGCGTTTGCCTTAACCGACCACGACACCGTAGACGGCATTGCAGAGGCAAAAGCCGCAGCCGATGCGGCCGGCATAGAGCTGATTCCCGGCGTAGAGCTTTCCTGCGATTATAAAGGCAAGGAAGTACACATGGTCGGACTGTATTTAGACGAGACAAACCCGCGCCTGCTTGCGCACCTGGCCCGCTTCCGGGACAACCGGGACAACCGCAACCAGAAGATGTACGAAAAGCTGAACGAGGAAGGCTTCGCCATTTCCGAAGAGGCCCTGCGCGAACTGTTCCCCGATGCCGTTTTAACCCGGGCGCATGTGGCGCGCTTTCTGTTAGAACACGGTTATATCAAAGACATTTCGGAAGCTTTTGAAAAATACATCGGCGACGGCTGCCGCTGCCATGTCCCCCGGGAAAAAATCACCCCGCAGGAAGGCGTAGAGCTTATCCATCACGCAAACGGAAAAGCGGTGCTTGCGCATCCCGTGCTTTACCATATGAGCGACGACAGGCTGCGTGAACTGATCACCGACTGCCTGTCCTGCGGGCTGGACGGGATAGAAGCGCTTTATTCCACTTACCAGCCGGGAGACGAACGGTATATCCGCCGTCTTGCAGAAGAATACGGACTTGCCGTTTCGGGCGGATCGGATTTCCACGGGAGCAATAAACCGCATATCCGTCTGGGGACGGGGACGGGGCGTCTTATGGTTCCTTATCGGCTGCTGGAACCGTTTCGCTCCTGATAAAAGCAGCAGCTCATTTGTGTTCGGACAGTCCAAAGAGCGGCGCAGCCTCCGCCCGGCTGTATGAGTGAAAGCCTGCCGGGCAGACGGCGCTCAGACCTGCCGTTTATCGGCTTTCCTGTCAAAAGGCCAGGTTGCTGCCGCCTTACAAAAACCGTTCAATCACCTCCGCCACCGCATCTTCATTGTGATCCCGCACCGTTACATAATCCGCCGCTTCTTTCGCCGCATCCACCGCGTTTCGCACCGCCGCCCCGATATGAGCGGCCTTTAGCATCGACACGTCGTTCCACTCGTCTCCCACTGCAACCGTCCGTTCCTTCGGAATGCCGAAATAATTGCAAAACGCAAGGAGCGCGGCCCCCTTATCCACGCCCGCCGGACAGTATTCCAGATAAGCGCTGCTTGAAAAAAAGCTGTTTAGCTTCCCTGCGCTCCACGCCTTTTGTTCCTCCTGGAACCGCTTTAGCACGCGCCTGCTTTCCAGCGAAATCAAAAGCGCCTTATACGGCTCTTTTTGCAGCGCGTTCCCCGTATCCGGCACCAGACGGTACGTCATCCCGGTCTGCCCGATATAAACCGAAAGCTCCTTTGTATACCGCTCGGTTAAAACATCCTCTTCATCATACGTCTGGATATAAATCCCCGCTTTCTTTGCCGCGTCAAACAGGGTTTTGACAGCAGCAAGCGGCGCCGTTTTCTGTTTTAAAATCCGATCCGCCGCGCAGTCGTACAGCACGGAGCCGTTAAATGCAATCATATAACAGCCCGGCGCCGTAAGCCCTAACTCTTTAACCACGTTCTTCCCGCTTTTTATCGGCCTTCCGGTTGTCACGACAACCGAATGCCCGCGCGACAGGGCCTCCTGTATGGCCGCTTTATTTTTGGGCGAAACCGTTTTGTCATCCGACAAAAGCGTATCGTCCAGATCCGTAAAAAGTACCTTGCCCTCTGGCATATCCATTCCTCCTGCAATATCCTACTGCGCCGGCTCCGCCGGAATAAACACCCGTTCCTGGTATCCTTTGTCCTTCGGTTCCTTCACCTTTGCTTCCTTGCAGAACTGATCCTGCGAATTGACCAGCGTTTTGCCGCGCCGGTCTATTTTTTCATAGACGCCGTCTTTTTTCAAAATATGCGCTTTTGTATTATCCGCCAGTTCCACTTCCAAAATATGGTACACATTCTTTTGGATCTCCTCGTCTTCAACCGGGAACAAAATTTCCACCCGGCGGTCTAAGTTGCGGGGCATCCAGTCGGCGCTGCCCATAAACAGTTCCGGCTGCCCGTCATTCTGGAAATAGAAAATACGGCTGTGCTCCAGAAAATTCCCGACAATCGAACGCACCCGGATATTCTCGCTGATGCCGGGGATCCCGACCTTTAAGCAGCAGATGCCGCGCACAATCAAATCAATCTGCACGCCCGCCGCCGACGCTTCGTAAAGCGCGGCAATAATATCCTTATCGCAAAGCGAGTTCATTTTGGCAATAATCCGGCCTTCCCTGCCTTCTTTGGCATGCTTCGTCTCCCGGGAAATCAGCTTTAAAAACTTCTTGCGCAGCCAGATAGGAGCCACAACCAGACGGTTCCACGAAAGCGGCTCGGAATAGCCCGACAGCATATTAAAGACGGCCGTCGCGTCCTCCCCGATCGCTTCCGAACAGGTAAAAATACCGCAGTCCGTATACAGCTTTGCCGTGGAATCGTTGTAATTTCCGGTGCCAAGGTGCACATACCTGCGGATGCCCTCTTCTTCCCGGCGCACCACCAGCGCGATTTTGCTGTGCGTCTTTAAGCCCACCAGCCCGTAAATCACATGGCACCCCGCCTGCTCCAGCTTTTTCGCCCAGACAATGTTGTGCTCCTCGTCAAAACGCGCCTTTAATTCCACCAGTACCGTCACCTGTTTGCCGTTTTCCGCCGCCTGCGCTAAAGACGCAATAATCGGGGAATTGCCGCTGACGCGGTAAAGCGTCTGCTTGATGGCAAGCACGTCCGGATCGATGGACGCCCGGCGGATAAATTCCACAACCGGATCAAACGTCTGGTACGGATGGTGCATCAGAATATCGCCCCCGCGGATCGCCGCAAAAATATCGCCGCCCGGCTCAATCTGCGGGACGCGCTGCGGCGTATAGGGCTTATAGCGCAGATCGTCGCAGCCTTTTAAGCCATAAAGTTTCATCAGAAAGGTCAGATCCAGCGGCCCGTTTATCTCGAACACATCCGCGTCCGCAACATGCAGTTCTTTTTTCAGGATGGAAAGCAGCTTTTCGTCCATCCTGTCTTCCACCTCTAAGCGGATTACCTCGCCCCACTGCCGTTTTTTGAGCTGCTTTTGGATCTCCTTTAACAGATCCGCCGCCTCGTCCTCGTCAATCGGCAGATCGGCGTTGCGCATAATGCGGTACGGATGCGCGCAGACCACCTTGTAGTTTAAAAACAGCTTGGAAAGATTGCGCTCGATCATCTGCTCCAGAAGCAGAAACGTCCTGCCGTCCTCCTGAGCGGACGGGATTTCCACAATCCGCGGCAGAACGGAAGGCACCTGCACGGTGGCAAACTCAATTTCCTTTTCCGCGCCCTTACGCTTAATCAGCGCCCCGATATTTAAGGTCTTATTGCGGATTAACGGGAACGGGCGGGACGCGTCCAGTGCCAT
>CAMSEJ010000264.1 GCA_947057405.1 uncultured Roseburia sp. | reverse complement strand
GTTAAAGCAGGCGGGAGAACAGGTCCGCTTAAATGTCCGGGCAGAAGGGATTATGACGGAAATGGGCTTTTGTACAGGAGTTCGTTTAGCGGACGGGGAACGCATTTATGCGGATGAGGTCATTGTGGCGACGGGCGGTATTTCCTATCCGTCGACGGGCTCGACCGGGGACGGATACGTGTTTGCCAGGAAATGCGGCCATACAGTGGAAGAACCCGAGCCGTCTTTGGTGCCGTTTACGGCAAAGGAAAGCTATGTCATGGCATTGCAGGGGCTTTCGCTTAAAAATGTCCGTATAACGGTTCAAAACGGGACCAGGGTACTGTTTGAGGAATTCGGGGAAATGCTTTTTACCCATTACGGGGTCAGCGGTCCTTTGTGTCTGCGTGCAAGCAGCGTAGTCGGAACGGCGTTAAAGGAACAGGAGCTTTCCATGCGGATTGATTTAAAGCCTGCGCTGACAGCGGAGCAGCTGGATCGGCGTCTGCTGCGGGATTTTGACGCCAGTCTCAACCGGCAGTTTAAAAATGCCGTACAGGGCCTGCTTCCGCAGAAAATGCAGCCGGTTCTGATCGAACTGTCCGGTATTGCGGCGGATAAAAAGGTCAATGAGATTACAAAGGAGGAGCGCGGCAGACTGCTTGCGCTCTTAAAGGCGTTTCCGGTGACGCTGACCGGGCTGCGCGGGTTTGACGAAGCGGTCATTACCCGGGGCGGCGTTTCCGTGAAAGAGGTCAACCCGTCTACGATGGAATCAAAGCTGGTAACCGGGCTGTATTTTGCCGGGGAGGTGCTGGATCTGGATGCTCTGACCGGCGGATACAATTTACAGATTGCCTGGTCGACCGGTTATCTTGCGGGAATCAGTGCGGGAGCCGAATAAAACTGCCGGCAGAACGGCCGGAATAATGAAAGAACGAGGTATTTGGGATGAACATTGCAATTGACGGCCCTGCGGGAGCCGGAAAAAGTACGATTGCCAAAAAGCTGGCAAAGGATTTGGGATATATATATGTAGATACCGGGGCAATGTACCGGGCAATGGCGCTTTATTTTCTGGAACAGGGCATTTCGGCGTCGGATGAGGCGGCAGTCAGTGCCGCGGCAGACGGGATTGACATTTCCATCCGCTATGAGGGCGGGCAGCAGCAGGTTTTGTTAAACGGGACAGACGTTAACGGGAAAATCCGCCGGGAAGAGGTCGGAAACATGGCTTCCGTCACCAGCGCTTATCCGGCGGTCCGTAAAAAACTGGTCCTGCTGCAGCAAAAAATCGCTAAAACGGCGGACGTCATTATGGACGGCAGGGATATCGGCACCTGCGTGCTGCCGGATGCCGAAGTGAAAATCTATCTGACGGCCAGCTCGCTTACCCGCGCAAAGCGCCGCTATGGCGAGCTTGCGGAAAAAGGAGAGGAATGCGATCTTTATTCCATCCGCAGGGATATCGAAGAGCGGGATTATCGGGACATGCACCGTAAGCTGTCTCCGCTCCGGCAGGCGGACGACGCCGTCCTTGTGGATTCTTCGGAGCTTGGCATAGACGAGGTCGTAGAAGAAATCTTAAAAATTTGCAGAGAGAGGCAGTAAGATGCAGGTGACATTGGCAAAAAGCGCAGGGTTTTGCTTCGGTGTAAAACGTGCGGTGGAAACAGTATATGAGGAAGCAAAAAAAAGCGGCGTACCGGTGTATACCTACGGGCCGATTATCCACAACGAAGAGGTGGTGGCGGATCTTGAACGAAAAGGCGTACATGCAGTCCGCGATTTATACGAGCTGAAAGGCATTCAAAAAGGCACAATGGTCATCCGTTCGCACGGCGTTTCAAGGGAAACCTATGAAGTCTTACAGGCGGAGGGGTTTTCCATTGTGGACGCCACCTGTCCGTTCGTTTTGAAAATCCACCGGTTTGCGGAGGAGTACGGGAAAAAGGGATATCATATCGTGATTATCGGCAATGCATCCCATCCGGAGGTGGAAGGAATCCGCGGATGGTGTGATCCGCAGGCCGTAACAATCCTTAATACCAGGCAGGAAGCGGAAAATCTGGACATAAAACAGGGGGAAAAGCTGTGCATTGTATCCCAAACGACATTTAATTACAACAAATTTCAAGAATTAGTTGAAATTATTGAAAAAAAAGGTTATGATATAATTGTTTTAAATACCATCTGCAATGCGACGGAGGAACGGCAGAAAGAAGCTGCCGAAATTGCCGCGCGTGTTGAGGCTATGGTTGTAATCGGCGGCAGCCAAAGCTCCAATACACAGAAGTTATTTGAAATATGTAAAAAAGCATGTGAAAATACTTACTACATACAGACACTTGATGACTTGGACATAAGGCAGTTTGGGTCCATTGATAACGTAGGTATTACCGCAGGGGCTTCGACCCCAAACAATATTATTGAGGAGGTTTTGGAGAAATGTCAGAAACAGAAGTAAGTTTTAAAGAAATGCTTGAAGAAGAATCAATTAAATCAATAAGAAATGGAGAGGTAGTCGAAGGTACTGTTATCGATGTGAAACCAGATGAGATCGTCTTAAATATTGGATACAAGTCCGACGGAATTATTACCCGTTCCGAGTATACCAATGAGCCGAACGTAGACTTGACAACCCTTGTATCTGTCGGTGCCACCATGGAAGTAAAAGTGATTAAAGTCAATGATGGCGAAGGGCAGGTTCTTCTTTCCTACAGGCGCCTTGCTGCAGAGAAAGGCAACAAAAAATTAGAAGAAGCTTTCGAGAACCACACTGTTTTAACCGCTAAGGTGATCCAGGTATTAGGCGGCGGCTTGAGCGTAGCCGTTGACGAAACAAGGGTGTTTATCCCGGCAAGCCTTGTATCGGATACATATGAAAAAGATCTGAACAAGTACAAAGACCAGGAGATCGAATTTGTGATCACAGAATTTAATCCGCGCCGAAGAAGGATTATTGGTGACAGAAAGCAATTATTAGTAGCAAAGAAGGCAGAAATGCAGAGGGAACTTTTCGCAAGGATCCAGATTGGCGACGTGATTGAGGGAACGGTTAAGAACGTAACCGATTTCGGCGCTTTCATCGACTTGGGCGGTGCAGACGGCCTGCTCCACATTTCAGAAATGTCATGGGGAAGGGTAGAAAGCCCGAAGAAAGCATTCAAAGTCGGCGAAGTCGTAAAAGTGTTCATTAAGGATATCAAAGAGACCAAGATTGCTTTGAGCAGAAAATTCCCGGAAGAAAACCCATGGAACGATGCCGCAACCAAGTTTGCAGCTGGCACCATTATCCGGGGAACCGTAGCGCGCATGGCAGATTTTGGTGCTTTTATAGAGCTTGCACCGGGCGTGGATGCGTTGCTGCATGTTTCTCAGATTGCAAGGGAGCACATTGAAAAGCCGTCTGACGTACTAAGCATCGGTCAGGAAATTGAAGCGAAGATTGTAGATTTTAACGAAGAGGAGAAGAAAATCAGCCTCAGCATCAAAGCACTGCTGAATTCCGATCCAGCGCCGGCCTATGAACCGGAAGAGACAGAAGCCGAAGAAGAAGCGCCCGAAGAATAAAGAACAGATTGCCAGAGATAGAAAGTTCGCGATGCGGGCTTTCTATTTCTATAAAGATCTATAAGGGAAGGTGGGAACGGTATGCTGGGCAGTTATGAAACATTCAAAAGCAATATTTATTCTCTCACGAAGATCGATTTAAACGCCTACAAAGAGAACCAGATGCGCCGTAGAATTGATTCATTGATTACCAAGAATAACATATTATCCTATGATTCCTATGTGGAGTTGCTCCGTGCCGACAAAGAGAAATTCCAGCAGTTTGTGAATTTCCTTACGATTAATGTATCCGAATTTTACCGGGATCCGATTCACTGGAAGTATCTGGATACCCACATTATTCCGGGGCTGGTTCACAGGTTTGGAGATCGGAAGAGCACACGTCTGAACTCCAGTCACATGGCATGAT
>CAMSEJ010000263.1 GCA_947057405.1 uncultured Roseburia sp. | reverse complement strand
TACACAAGGTACCACACTCTTTCCCTACACGACGCTCTTCCGATCTCCTGGTAAATTTGTCGAAAATATCCTTCTGGAATTCCGGCGTCATCCCGATACCGGTATCCTTCACACGAAAATGACATCTGACAAACTTCTCGCCGAGCGGGGAATCCTCCTGTTCCAGATACAGGCTGACCCTGCCGTTTTCCGGCGTAAACTTAATCGCATTTGATAAAAGGTTCAGCAGTACCTGGTTTATGCGCACACTGTCGCAGTAGACATCCTCCGCCTGGATATTCTGGATAAATATATTAAAGTCGTGGTTTTTCGCCTTAATCTGCGGCTGGGCAATGTTGACAATGCCGTCCATCGTTTCCCGCAGCGAAATCTGGTACATATTCAAAGTCATCTTACCGCTCTCGATTTTGGACATATCCAGTACGTCATTAATCAGCCCAAGCAAATGACGGCTCGAAAGAGAAATCTTGGCCAGACAATCCGTCACCCGCGCCGTATCCCGGATATTCGCCTGCGCAATGGCCGTCATACCCACAATCCCGTTCATCGGCGTACGGATGTCATGGCTCATGCTCGACAGGAACTCACTCTTAGCGCTGTTGGCACGGTCCGCCTCCCGCTTTGCCTTGGCAAGCTCCGAAAGCTGCTCCTGAGACATCCTGAAATACAGGATGAATACGATAAAAATTCCCACCAGGATAATGCCGCATGCCAAGAGCATCATCTGCTGGCGCTGCCGACCCAGATCCAAAATAGCCTGATCCAGCGTACCATAGGGCATAACCGACAAAAGATACCACTGGGAATGTTCCATACGCGCACAGTACAGATACTGGTGCTTGCCCTCGGCCATCACACAGTTGTTGTATACACGGTCCTGCGCCATGGCATCATGCAGCTCCTGTTCATATTCCTGCGCCGATTTTCCTTTATGTTCCTCGAATACGTCACGGATGCGTTCAAAATAGTTTTCCCGGTACGCGGCGCCGCTTCGGATAATAAACGTCCCGTCCCGGCTGATAATATGCGACATCAGCACCGACTCCTCTTCATCCAGAGAAAGCGCCTTTTCGATGGAGCTCATGGATACCCCCACCACCAGCGTATCGCTTGTCCCACCGTCTTTCAACGGATATTCCGCCTTGACCGCCAGCAGAAAAAGCTTCTCCCCCTTTGCACTGAAGGCGCTGCTCACCCATACGTTGCTTTCCCCGATCATATCCGTAAACTCATCGTGGTTATTTACCTGAATGTCCTCCCCGTAGATAACATCGCAGGCGCCGTCCTTCCGGTAAAGCCCCAGATACAAAAAATCGCGGACCTTTGCCGAAAGCACAAGCTCGTCCCGTATCGCCTTGCTGTCCGTCAGCTTCTCTTCCTCAATACGCAAAACAACCCCGTCCAGCTGCGACAGGTGCAGATCAATTAACGCCTCGAACTTCCTCTGCAGCTGGGCGTTCATTTCCGACATAAAAGTCTCGCTCACCTCGTCAATCGTCTTTTCGCTCTTTCCTGCCATCACATTCCCCAGCCATATAAATATAACCACGCCAAGCACGCTCAGGCAGATCACGCTCGAAAATAAAAACCGGGTTGTCCTCTGCTTCATATTGTTGCTTACTTTTTCTGTCATGAAAAATCCTCCCCTGACGGGGGTAAGATACCCGTTTCCTACCCCTCTTGCTTTGCTATTTCAAACTGCCCCGAAAGCAGCATCCAGTTTGCCCGAAACAGGCGCATCACCTGCCAGTACCCTGCCCCGTTCAGTCCGTACTCTTTGATCAGGTCAAACTTCGCCTGCATACTCCTTACGTCCTCAAACCAGACTTCATGCCGCACGCCCGCTTCCTCATAACGAAACCACGGAGCCTTTGCGGCTTCGTCAAATAAAATCCCGGCCCCCTGTGAAACAGCAAGCCGCACGGCTTCGACATTGCCGAGCGTTGCGGCTTTTGTCACGCCCCGTTCAAACGGCAGCGGCCAGTCATACCCGTAATTGGGAATGCCCAGGCGGATTTTCTCCGCCGGGATTTCCGTGACGGCATAATCAACCACTTTTCTGACCTGCGGGATTGGAGCGACCGCCATCGGCGGGCCATACGTATAGCCCCATTCGTAGGTCATCAAAAGGACATAATCCGCAGCCTGCCCCAGGCCCTTATAATCCTTTCCCTCATACAAAAGCCCTTTCTGATCGGCGGACTGCTTGGGCGCCAACGCCACAGAAAGCTGCAATCCGACCGCGTGCATCGCTTTCGCCGCCCGCCGGACAAATGCGGTAAACGCATCCCGGTCTTCTGCAAGTATGTATTCAAAATCAATATCGACACCGGCATACCCTTTTTTTAAAACGGTTTGTGTAAGCTCCGTAATCAGACGATCCGATAATTCCTGCGACTGCACCACCGTATGAATCAGGTAATTGTTGAATTGCCCGTCCGCTCCAAACGGCGTCAGCGTCAAAATGGGCAGCGCCCCAAACGCATACGCCTGCCGGATCAGAAAAGTATCGTCAAGCGCAGGAGGAATCAATTCCCCCTCCGTGGTAAACCCATAAGAAAAAACCGAAAGCTCCGTCAGGTAAGGGAGTGTCTGGCTTAACACCCAGTCATTGATAAACGGATACGCATAGCCGTTCACCTTTGCCGCCGGCTTTTCGAGCGGCTCCAGCCCGCTCGAAAGCAGAAGCGCCTGCCCGATCGCTAAGGTATACGGCTCCTGCAGCTGATTGACATAAATAAGTTCCTCCGGGCTTACCGCATGTGCCCGGGCTATCCCGTATACCGTATCGTTTTCTTTTACTACATAAATCTCCATACTGCCGCCTGTCAGTCCTTTTGATCAGTATATGCCGCTGTCTTATTCCGTTGCCTCTTCCCATACCGAAAAAAAGCTGTCCGTCACAATACTGCCGTCGGTGACAAGCGTAATGCCGTCCCACACTTTCTCGTTCAGCCTGGAAGAAAGGCTCTGCGCAAACTCCTCATAAACGTCGTCAAACGCCGCCTTCTCCCTTGCTTCCACGATTTTGGATTTGTTGGCATCCGTAAGCTCCTCGTTGAACTTGTTGATGCATTTTATAAAGTAAAATCCGTCGCCCGCCGCGATACAGGACGAAATTTCTCCGTTATCCAGTTCAAACGCCGCCTGCTCCGCCTCTGCGGGCAGATCGCCTCTGCCAAACGTAATCTCAATCGCCGGCTTTTGATTGTAATTGCTTGCAACCGCCGCAAAATCCTCTCCTGCCGCAAGCTTTGCCGACACCTCATCTGCCTCTTTTGGCCCGGCGACATAAATCTGCATGGCTTCCATAATCCTGGCTTCGTCATCGCTGACCTCTTCGTTGATGCCGCCCGTTAAAGACTGGTAGACCTTGCTGGCAAGCGCGTAATCCTCATACATGGCAGCAATATCGGCCTCCGAAGCGCCCGTAAACTCCAGCTCGGCTTCATTCAGCGATCCGTAATACGCCTCTGCCGCCCGTTTCACGGCTTTCAGCTCTTCCCCGTTCAAAGAAATACCCTGATCCTTTGCGAGCAGCTCCATACATACGATCTTCGTCATCTTGGAAAGCGCGGCCTCCTTGACGTATTTTTTCAGGCGCTTTGTCTGAAAGCCCTGTTCCCACAAATCAATGCCATAGCTTTTGCCATAAATGTTCTGGTAATTAGCAAGGTATACCTTCGCTTCTGCAAGCTTGCACGCCTCACCGTCCACTTTAAACACATCCTGGCTGCCCAGGCCGCTTGTCAGTACGACCTGCCGGCCGCCGATACTGCAGCCGCAAAACAGGCAGGAGGCGGCAAGTATTCCGGCAAGCGCCGTTTTCTTTATCTTCATATATGTACTCCGATCCTATCCCACAACAACCAGATACCTGCCCCCTGACAGTGCAAACACTTCGCCTGCTTCTTCGATTTCCAGATCTTCCATGCCCGTAATATCCATGCCGGATTCTTCAAAATACTCTTTCACTTCTTCCAAACCCTGGCA
>CAMSEJ010000262.1 GCA_947057405.1 uncultured Roseburia sp. | reverse complement strand
TCCGACGCGGATTTATCCGATGGGCAGGCTGGACAAGGATTCCTCCGGGCTGATTTTGATGACGAACCAGGGGGATATTGTCAATAAGATGCTGCGCGCCGCAAACATGCATGAGCGGGAGTATGTTGTGACGGTAAATAAACCGCTGACCGCTCCGTTTCTGCGCGGGCTTGCCGGAGGCGTGCCGCTGGCGGAATTGGGTGTGACGACCAGGAAGTGCAGGGTGGAACAGATTGCAAAGCGGAAATTTAAGATTATCCTGACACAGGGATATAACCGCCAGATCCGCAGGATGTGCGAATATTTCGGGTATCGTGTGGAGGAGCTGAAGCGGATCCGTATATTGAATATTTTATTGGGTGATTTGGCGCCGGGGGCGTACCGGGATGTGACAAAGGCAGAGTATAAAAAGCTTTTGGAATTGATTGCGCATTCCAAAAACGATCCCGCCGGTGAGCCGGAGGAGGAAAACGATGGACGTAAAAGAGAGGATTGATGCATTACGCCGGCAAATTGAATACCACAGCAACCTTTATTATAATGAAGACAATCCGGAAATTTCGGATTACGATTTTGATTTGCTGATGCGGGAATTAAAGCAGCTGGAACAGGAGCATCCGGAGCATGGAACGAAGGATTCTCCCACGCAGAAGGTGGGCGGCAGCGCCAAACGGCAGGCAGGTGTTTTGGTCCGCCACAATGTCCCGATGTTAAGCTTGCAGGATGTGTTTTCCAAAGAAGAGGTGCTGCATTTTGTAGAAGAAATGCAGGAGCAGTTAGATGATCCGGAGTTTGTGGTGGAATATAAAATTGACGGGCTTTCGATGTCGCTGCGCTATGAACACGGAGAATTAAAGCTGGCGGAAACCAGGGGAGACGGGATCCATTTCGGAGAGGACGTGACCGAAAACGCCAGGGTCATAAAGGATGTCCGGCAGACGCTTTCGGATATGCCGGAATATCTGGAGATCCGCGGCGAAGTTTTTATGAAAAATGCGGATTTTGAAGCGGTAAACGAGAAGCAGGAGCTTTTGGGCAAAAAAGCGTTTGCCAATCCCAGGAACTGTGCGGCGGGGACGCTCCGCCAGCTGGATCCGGCCGTGACGAAAGAGCGGAAGCTTTCGATGTTTGTTTTTAATATTCAGCAGGCGCGGGGGATTTCGTTTGAAACGCATACGCAGGGGTATGCGTTTTTAAAGAAGCAGAAGGTACCGGTTATAGACGGGTATACGGTCTGCAAAACGGGAGAAGAGGTATGGGCGGCAATTGAACGGATCAGCGAAAACCGCGGGAACCTGCCGTATGATATCGACGGGGCGGTCGTTAAATTAAACCGTCTGGCAGACCGGGAGCTTTTGGGGGCGACCTCGAAGGTACCGCGCTGGGCCGTGGCTTACAAGTACCCGCCGGAGGAAAAGGAATCCGTAATCAAAGAAATCGAGCTGTCGGTGGGCCGTACCGGGCGGATTACGCCGACCGCCGTATTTGAGCCGGTACGTCTCTGCGGCACTTCGGTATCAAGGGCGACGCTCCATAACCAGGATTTTATTGACGAGCTGGATATCGGCATCGGCGATACGGTGCTGGTTTACAAATCCGGTGAAATTATTCCCAAGGTCAAAGCGGTAAAAAAAGAAAAACGGCCCTCGGACTGGGTGAAATTCCGGATTCCGGATACCTGTCCCGTCTGCGGCGAAAAAACGGTCCGGGACAAAGATACCGCGGATATGAAGTGCACAAACTCCGGCTGTCCCGCGCAGCTGGAGCGCAATATTATCCACTTTGTCGGCAGGGATGCCATGGACATCAAAGGATTTGGAACCGTATATATTGAGGAACTGACACGAAAGGAATATTTAAACGGCATTGCGGATATTTATTCTTTGAAGGATCACAGAGATGCCATGATTGAAGAGGGTATCATCGGGAAGGAAAAAAATACGGATAAGCTTTTAGATGCCATTGAAAAATCAAAGGGAAATGACGCATACCGTCTGCTGACCGGGCTTGGAATACCGAATGTCGGAAAAGCGGCAGCGCGGGCAATCATGCGCAAGCTGCGGACGATGGATGCGCTGATGCAGGCTTCGGCGGAAGAACTGACGGAAGTGGACGATATCGGCGAGGTGTCGGCGGAATGTATCCTTCAGTTTTTTGCCAAGCCTGCCAACCAGAAGATGATGGAGCAGTTTAAGCAGGCGGGCCTGAATATGGAATGCCTGGAAGACGAAGCGGGCACCGGGCCTTTGGCCGGGCAGGTGTTTGTGATTACGGGGACGCTCCCGTCGCTGGGCAGGAAAGAGGCGGCGGCGCTGATTGAGCGGCACGGCGGCAAAGTAACCGGATCGGTTTCCAAAAAGACAAATTATCTTCTGGCAGGGGAGAATGCCGGAAGCAAGCAAAAAAAAGCGGAATCCCTGCAGGTTCCGGTGATTTCGGAAGAAGATTTACAGCAGATGATAAAAGGAGGAACAGACGATGCCAATCCGCACACAGAGTGATTTGCCGGCAAAAGAAATTTTGGAAAAAGAAAATATTTTTGTCATGGATGAAAACCGTGCCATGCACCAGGACATCCGTCCGATTGGCATTGCCATTTTAAACCTGATGCCGTTAAAGGAGGACGCGGAGCTGCAGCTGCTGCGTTCGCTGTCAAATACGCCGCTTCAGGTGGATATAACCTTTCTGACGGTAACAAGCCATGAATCAAAACACACATCCGTAAGTCATTTGAATAAATTTTACCAGACGTTTCCGGATATCAGCCAGCAGTGCTTTGACGGTTTGATTATCACGGGCGCGCCGGTGGAGATGATGGAATTTGAAGAGGTGGATTACTGGGACGAGCTTTGCGGGATTATGGAATGGAGCAAAACACATGTGACGTCTACGCTGCATGTCTGCTGGGGAGCGCAGGCGGGCCTTTATTACCATTACGGGATTAAAAAATACATCCTTCCGGAAAAGATTTCCGGTATTTTCACCCACCGCGTCCAAAACCGCAAGGTGCCGCTGGTACGCGGCTTTGACGATTATTTTATGGCGCCGCATTCGAGGAATACCGAAAACCGCACAGAGGATATTGAGGCGGTGAAGGATTTGACAATCCTTGCGAAGTCAGAGGAGGCAGGCGTGTTTCTGGCGATTGCGGACGAAGGGCGCAAAGTGTTTTTATTCGGGCATCCGGAGTATGACAGGGTGACTTTGGATAAGGAGTATAAACGTGATTTGGACAGGGGCATTTCGATTGCAATGCCGAAGAATTATTATCCGGGAGACGATCCGGCGCAGCGGCCGCATCTGCAGTGGCGGGCGCACGGGAATGCGGTTTATTCCAATTGGCTGAATTATTATGTATATCAGCAGACACCTTATGATTTTATTGATACGGCGGGGATTGTGCATAAGTAGCGCAGAATTTCAAAGGGGTTTGGTGATTCTTTTAAGAAATGGCTGATGTTATCGGATTATCGTAAAATATCGCAAATTTATGCCTTTTCGTGTGAAAATGGGGTACGATAGAAGAAAAAATGGGGTACAGAAAGAGACTTATATAACAAAAGTTAATGTGTATAAATGATTGAGTTTTAATAATACAAAATTGAATCCTCGGATATTACCATAAGTCCATAATTGGATTGAACGGTAAAAGAATTGTGGAAGTCATGGAGGAAAAGAGCCTGACAGAAGAAACGGTATGCAGCAAGACGGGGCTTTATCAGAAGTCTTTCCAGTGCATTGTAAAAGATGGCTTTGCATCCGAGGACGCAGTGGAACGGATAGCGGATGCGGTCGGCTTGACGGTGGGGGAAACCCTGCTGCCGGAAATCACTTGCAATGTGGAGAATATGATTGAGTTTGTAAAGGACAGCGAGAGGGCGGAGGTCACTCTCTGTCAGGGGCGGTATTCTTATCAGGTTTGGAAGTGTGAGCCTGCTGTCCGGTGTCTGATATATGGCGTGGGGCAGCAGGGCAAGGGCTTATTGTCTGCCGGACATGGG
>CAMSEJ010000261.1 GCA_947057405.1 uncultured Roseburia sp. | reverse complement strand
AGATCATGCCATGTGACTGGAGTTCAGACGTGTGCTCTTCCGATCTGCTGCTCCTCCTCGCTCATGGCAGGCAGTCTGTCCTTCAACTGCAATTCTTTATATACCATTCCGCTCGTATTAAAAAATTTTTTAATCGGCAAACCGCTTTTTCCATACCACTCCTGTAATTCATCATAGGTGGGATTGTCATCTGAAATATGACGCTCTTCGTAAGTAACATGATGCTCATCCAGCCACTTTTTCGCCTTTCGGCAGGTGGAACATTTTGGGTATTGTAAAAACAGCATAATTGGTCTCCTCTCTGTTTGCACCTTAATCATTATTTTTCAGGAAAAGGCTAACTGTCCCGCTTTCTATAAATCATAATACATCTTAAATTCCGCCGGGTTGGGAATCTGTTCCATCTTCTTCAGTTCTTCCCGTTTACGTGCCACCCATACATCAATCAGACGTTGCGGGAATACGCCGCCCGCCGTCAGATAGTCGTGGTCCCTCTCAAGGGCATCCAGCGCTTCTCCCAATGACTTAGGCAGACCTTTTATTTTTTTCTTTTCTTCCTCCGATAAAGTGTAAAGATTGAAATCATATGGCCCCCAGCCATTTTCTTCCGGATCAATCCGGTTTTTAACCCCGTCCAGCCCTGCCATCAATATAGCTGCATAAGCATAATAAGGGTTCGCCGTAGCATCAGGGTTACGCAGCTCAAACCGCTTCGCTTCCGGGGATTTGGCATAGGCCGGGATCCTGATTACCGCACTCCGGTTGGATGTGGCATAGCCGATTGTTACCGGAGCCTCATAACCCGGAACCAGCCGTTTAAAAGAGTTGGTGGAAGGATTGGTAAACGCGCACAAAGATGCGATATGCCTTAACAGTCCGCCGATAAAATAATGGGCCGTACGGCTCAAGCCGGAATATCCGTTTTCATCGTAGAACAAAGGCTTTCCGTCCTTCATAAGCAGCATGTGCACATGAAGTCCGCTGCCCGCCTCCTGGTAAATCGGCTTAGGCAGGAACGTGGCCGTCTTGCCCTCCCTGGCCGCCATATTTTTAATAATATACTTAATAATCATCGTATTGTCCGCCATCTTGGACATGTCCGCCAGTTCCACTTCGATCTCCATCTGGCCCGGGCCGCCCACTTCATGATGATGGTATTTTACTTTAATCCCCCAGTCTTCCATCATCATACACATCCGGCTGCGCAAATCATATCCAACGTCCTGGGGTGCCGCCACATGATAACCCCCTTTGTAAGGAACTTCATAGCCGTTATTCCCTTCCCTGTTCAGGTTGCAGTTCCAGTCGGCCTGCTTTGTATCAATCCGATACCCGCATTGCTGCGGCGTCACCTCATATCGTGCGCTGTCGAACAGATAAAATTCAAATTCCGGTCCAATAATCATCCTGTCCGCAATGCCGCTCTCCCTCATATACTCCAGCGCACGAAGGCTTACATTTTTAGGATACTGGTCAAACGGCCGGTTCTCCCCTTTCCCTATCGTGCAAACATTCCCACACATTGTCAGCGTAGGCACAGCCGCAAACGGGTCCACATATGCCATATCTGCATCCGGCAAGAAAACCATGTCACTCTTTTCAACGGGCGCATACCCGTAATTGGAACCGTCAAACCCGATACCATAGATGAATGTGTTTTCATCGAACCGCTCCACCGGAATCGTAATATGCCTCCAGCGCCCGTCAATATCCGTCATTTTAAAGTCAATCATGCGAATCTGCTTTTCTTCGCATATTTTTTTAATTTCCTGAATCTTGTCCATCCTGGCTTTATCCCCTTCCTCTTCGTTTTTGATATACCTGTACTTTTATGTGCCTTTGCTGTATGTTGCTACTATTGTAACATATACGAATGGATTTATACACCACTCTTTTTACGTCAAATATGCTTCTTTCCATGGCGGATCATCCGTTTAAGGTAAAACTGCCAAAATAACGTAACGTTAACCGCCTCTTTTTCATATTAATATTGTATGGAGAACTGTGCCGCAGGTTTTGCCGCAACCACAGGGCTATATATCCTGTCCAAAAAGCAGTTTCCCGAAACGAATTGAAGGAGGAATCTATCATTTATGGCTACCGGTTATTTAATCGTACAGGCGCGAACGGCCCACGACGCACTTCCGCTTGAGGGCGTACAGATCTGGATTATGGATGAGCACGAAAAGCGTATTTATCATGTGACGACGGATGAAAGCGGCGAAACAGAAAAGATTGCATTAGAAACTTTAGACAAATCCCTGTCCCTGGATCCAAATTTTGGCGGAACACCTTTTATCAGTTATGACGTGCTTGCCCGCGCAGACGGCTTTCACTCCATCCATGTTGTCGGCATCCCGATTCTTGATGGAGAAACCGCCATTCAGCCCCTTGAATTTATTCCAATGCAAAAGCAGCAGCGTTCTCCCACCGTGGTGGAAGTTATCGTCGGCCCGCCCGCCGTTTCCATGTCAAAAAAACACTTTCAGGAAGGACCCGACGCGCAAGATACACAGCCTCAGGTATTGCGTCAGGTGGCCATCCCGAATCCGATTACGGTACATCTGGGCAGGCCCGACGCCTCTGCATCTAATGTTCGGGTATCTTTCCCCGACTATGTAAAAAATGTCGCCAGCAGTGAAATTTATCCTACCTGGCCAGACGCAGCTCTTCGCGCAAATATTTATGCAATTATCACATTTGCGCTGAACCGGGTTTTTACCGAATGGTACACAAGCCGCGGCTACAACTTCGATATCACAAACAGCACTGCCTATGACCAGCATTTCATACCCGGCCGAAACATTTATGCGTCCATCAGCCTGATTGTAGACGAAATCTTTAATGAATTTGTCCGCAGAAAAGGTCAGGTCTCTCCTTATTTTACATCATTCTGCAACGGAACTACCTCGACCTGCGCCGGAATGTCCCAGTGGGGAACAGTTACACTGGCTGAGCAGGGACGAAGCCCCCTGCAGATACTGCGCTCCTATTATCCGAAGGACATCGAGATTGCGGAGACAAACATCATTACCGGTATTTTATCCTCCTACCCCGGAACCGCGTTAAAGAAAGGGAGCACCGGCCTTGATGTACAGACGGTTCAGACCTATCTCGAAAGAATCCGGCGCAATTATCCCGCAATACCTGCGATTACAGATAAAACAGGCGTGTTCGGAGACAGCACAAGAGCCGCGGTGGCAAAATTTCAGAGTATTTTTAATTTATCTTCCGACGGCGTAGTGGGAAAAGCTACCTGGAACAAGCTTTCCTATCTATACGCCTCCGTAACTAAACTAGCAGAGCTAAGCAGTGAGGGAACTTCCCTGGGAATCGGAACCGTTCCGCCCAGTTCCCTTTTACGCTCCGGTTCCTCAGGACAGGACGTCGTTACTCTGCAATATCTTTTGAATGTGGCGGCCGAGTTTAATTCTACGATTCCAGCCCCTTCACAGGATGGGATTTTCGGAAAAAACACACAGCAGTCGGTTGCGGCATTCCAAAAAGCCGCCGGCCTTGCGCCTGACGGGATCGTAGGGCCGCTCACATGGCAGGCGCTGTACAATACTTACCTGGGTGCGGAGGATGTGATTCCCCCCGACTCCAACACCGGTATCACGGAATATGTCGTGCGCTCGGGAGACACGCTCTGGCTGCTGGCACAGCGTTACAACACAACTGTTGACGAAATTAAACGTCTGAACGGACTGACCAGCGATAACTTAAGCATTGGTCAGGTACTGAAAATTCCGACAATGGATTCTTCGGACGGATCATATATAAAATATGTTGTGCGCTCGGGAGATACTCTTTGGCTGCTGGCACAGCGTTACAACACAACAGTCAGCGCAATCCGAAACCTAAACGGCCTCAAAAGCGATAACTTAAGCATCGGCCAGGTATTGCTGATTCCTCTCGACTGAAAAACAGCCTCTTTTGTCCAATGAATGAACATGAATGCAGTTTCCCGATCTGCGACCTGCTGCGGGAAACCGAGGTGCGGGAAATCTTTGAA
>CAMSEJ010000260.1 GCA_947057405.1 uncultured Roseburia sp. | reverse complement strand
AGATCTACACAAGGTACCACACTCTTACCCTACACGACGCTCTTCCGATCTATAAGACGCCGGATATATGGGATCCAAATCAATATTTCTGCGGTGATTCCCTGCTGCACATACAAAAAACATCTCTGACCGTTCCATAACCTCTTCAAGAACCTCATTATAAGACGTACATCCAAAACTCATATTTACAATAGATGCACCGTTTTCTTCCGCATACTCAATTGCTCGAACGATATCACTGGTATAAGCCCTTCCGTTTTCAAAAACCTTTAACGGCAAGATTTTCGCATCCGGAGCTGTTTGAGCAATAATTCCTGCTATATGCGTTCCATGGGCCTGTTCCATCCCTAAATTTTCGTCATATACAGTTTCTCTCTCATTATAAAAATCATAACCGTCCACAATATGCTTCTCAAGCATCGGATGCGTGATGTCTACCCCGGTATCAATAAGCGCAACTGTTATTCCCTCTCCTTTACTTATTTCCCATGCTCTCTGCAAATCATCCTCTTTATCCGGAATCATTTCCTGCATATCACCTTCCACTGACACTTCGCCCGGCTTCTTTGGAGCTGTAATTTCTTCTTTCCCATCATTCAGGATGGCCGCTTCTCCCGACAACTCCAAAATATAATCTGGCTGTATATACATAACCTCATCCTGTAAAATCCCTTCCAGTTCCATTAAAAACAAATTAGGATCTACGCTTTCCGGAAGCTGCAAAACCTGATATTGCGTTTCCTTTTCACATACTGCTGTCAAACCAATTTCAGAAGGATCTCTCCCATATTTTTCATCAATCACGCCGATCGACTGCTCTGCATGCTCCAAACCATCCGGTACAGTCATCAGCTTCTGTTCATATTCCTCTTCTATTTTATCTTTTACAATTTTTGCTTCTGCATATGCCTGCTCCGCTGCCTCTGTAAGGCCGGATACATTTCTTTTTTTGCTCTTTTCCGCATATTTCACGATAAAGCGATCAATATAGCATTCTTTCTTTTTCGCATATTCAGCATTTACGTCATATAAAATCGTTTCCATACTTTCTTCAGGTTTGTCCGCACTTTTTACTTCTGATACATCATTTAACAAGACTCTGTTTTTTCTCGTTTGAGCTGCCGATACCATTACTTGCGGCACTGTTTGTGTTACTACCATTGCCCCTAAAAGACTGATTGTCCAAAATTTTCTTTTCATATTCATTTTTCTCCTCCTCTGTCATATACTTTTGGAATCTTAAAACTATTTTACAAACTTAACACTTTATATAAATATTGTCTCTATAAAAAGTGATTTTTTAATAAATTATTTTTGTAAATTCTTTTTATATACTATCACAAATCCAGAATTTTGTCTATATATTTTTAATATTTTAAATTATTTTTTACATATAATTTTTTTTACCACTATATTATCAATCCATTTCCGCACAGAATTTCCAAACGTCCTCCTCCGCTTCACCACTTCAACGTGTTGACTTTTGTCATGCAAACATTTATGATACAGTTAGAGCGTGTAATTTTTACAGACAGGAGGAATTGCCATGTCCATCCAGACACTTGGATTTATCGGATTGGGTCTGATCGGCGGCTCAATCGTTAAGACCGCCAAACGAATCTACCCAAATCTGCGCATCATTGCCCGTTCGGGGCATCAGTCTACGATTACCGAGGCTTACGGAGACGGGCTGATTGACAACGAACGGAACGCCTCCCCGGAGGATTTTGCAGACTGCGATTATATTTTTTTATGTACGCCGGTACAAAAAAATCTTACGTATTTAAAGCAGTTAAAAGATATTATGAAAGATTCCTGTATTTTAACCGATGCAGGAAGCGTAAAGGGTGATATCCACAAAGCCGTTGCCGGGCTTGGCCTGGATGCGCATTTTATCGGCGGGCATCCAATGGCAGGTTCCGAAAAAACAGGGCTTTCCAATGCGACTGCCTATCTTTTGGAAAATGCCTACTATATTCTGACGCCGACGGCGCAGGTAGACAAACGTTATGTCCGTGAATTCCGGGATTTTATCGCATCCTTAGGGTCCATTCCCATGGTGTTAAGCTATGATGCCCACGATGCCGTAACTGCCGCAATCAGCCACCTGCCTCATGTCATTGCTTCCGCTCTGGTCAACCTGGTAGAACAGTCGGACGATCGGTCCGGAACTATGAAAACCATTGCGGCAGGCGGATTTAAGGATATCACAAGGATCGCCTCCTCCTCTCCGGTGATGTGGGAAGAAATCTGCCTGTCCAACCGGGACAAGCTGCTTATGATGCTGGACGCTTACCAGAACAGCCTGTCGGATATCCGCACCCGGATCGAAGCATCCGACGGAACAGGCATCCATGATTTTTTTCAGTCGGCAAAGGATTATCGGGATTCCCTGGCTGTCACACCCAAAGGGCGCCTGAAAACGGTATTCGAGCTGTACTGTGATTTAATCGACGAAGCGGGCGGAATCGCTACCATTGCAACCATCTTAGCCAGCAACAACTTAAGTATCAAAAATATCGGCATTATCCATAACCGGGAATTTGAGGAAGGTGTTTTAAAAATCGAAATGTACGACCGTCCTTCCTACGAACGTACCATTGCACTGCTGCGCAAATATCATTATACGGTTTACGAGCGGTAAACAAACAGAAAGGAACACTTATGGAACTAAAACACGCTTCACAATTACGGGGAACCGTATCGGTCCCCGGAGACAAATCCATCTCCCACCGCGCGATTATGTTCGGCGCCATTTCGGAGGGTACGACAGAGATTACGAATTTTTTACAGGGAGCGGACTGCCGTTCCACCATTTCCTGTTTTCGCAAAATGGGCATTCCTATCGAAAATGAAGCCGGACGCGTCACCGTACACGGAAACGGGCTGCACGGGCTTTTGGAGCCGTCCGGCATACTAGATGTCGGCAACAGCGGAACTACGGCACGGCTCATCTCGGGCATCCTGGCAGGGCAGTCGTTTCCCAGCAGTTTAAACGGAGACGCATCCATCCAAAAACGTCCGATGAACCGTATTCTTACCCCGTTATCGGCTATGGGCGCTAAGGTCATAAGCCAGAACGGCAACGGATGCGCCCCGCTTGCTTTTGAACCTGCCCCACTGTGCGGCATCGCATATCAGACCCCGGTGGCATCTGCCCAGGTAAAATCCTGCATTTTACTTGCCGGACTGTATGCAGACAAAATTACCTCTGTCACGGAACCGGCATTGTCAAGAAACCATACGGAGCTGATGCTTTCTGCCTTCGGAGCAGAGATTACCTCAAACGGCACTACGGTTTCGGTTCTGCCGCAGCCAAAGCTAAGCGGTCTTTCGATCGAAGTGCCCGGCGATATATCATCGGCAGCTTATTTCATTGCTGCCGCGCTCTTGGTAAAGGACGCGGAAATCCTGATCAAAAATGTAGGGATCAATCCTACCCGGGACGGAATCTTAAAAGTGGCAAAGGCAATGGGCGGACATTTGGAATTCCAAAATAAGCGCACGGTATCGGGCGAGCCTGTCTGCGATCTGTTTGTCAAATCAGGCAGCCTGCATGGAACCGTCATAAATGAAAGCCTGATCCCTGCCCTGATCGATGAAATTCCAATGATTGCCGTTATGGCTGCATTCGCCGAAGGACAAACCGTAATAAAAGACGCTGCCGAATTAAAAGTAAAGGAATCGGACCGTATTTTTACAACATCGGAAAACCTGCGGCGTATGGGCGTAAATGTCCTGCCGACCGATGACGGAATGGTAATCGAAGGAAACCCGGACGGCCTGCACGGCGCGGATTTTGAAAGCTACGGAGATCACCGGATTGCCATGTCTTTTTCCATTGCCGCCCTGGCTTTAAACGAAGTATGTACAATGCGGGGGGCAGAATGTGTGGAAATTTCGTATCCTGGATTTTACAGAGATCTTGCCGGATTGACATAATTACTTTTTCAGACACTGTTCCAAAAAAAGCAGCCCGAAACGGTTTTTTCAAACCGCTTCGGACTGCTCTTTTTTCTGTTACATTATTTTATTTTAGA
>CAMSEJ010000259.1 GCA_947057405.1 uncultured Roseburia sp. | reverse complement strand
TCATCTGAGCCTACTTTTTTCGGCTCAGCTTTTTCATAGATTACTTGACACTACCGAAGCCTCAAACTCCCATGGGGGTTAAAAATATAATTCTTATTCTCTTTTATTCCCAAGAACATCCGTTCCTTTTCGCCTTTACTTGTGATATGGTTCATTACACAAAATCCGATAGCTTCGGTACACCTGCTCCAAAAGGATCACGCGCATCAGCTGGTGCGGAAACGTCATCCGCGAAAAGCTCCACCTTACATTCGCCCGATTTAACACCTGCTCTGACAATCCCAGAGAACCTCCTATCACAAAAGCCAGGCTACTGCTGCCCGTCACTCCCAGCCTGCCTATTTCACGGGACATCTCTACGGAATCCAGCGCAAGCCCTTCCAATGCAAGCGCAATTACATACATATCCTCTCTGATATGCTTTAAAATCCGATCGCCTTCCTTTTTCTTAATCCTCTCTTCCATTGCAGTCCCCGCCGAATCCGGCGTCTTTTCGTCCTGTACCTCTATGAGTTCCAGTTTGCAGTAGCGGCCTAAGCGCTTTCGATACTCTTCTACTGCCTTCCGGTAAAAATCCTCTTTTATTTTCCCTACGCAAATCACTGCAATCTTCATAAAACGCCATCCTGATGCGATGCATCATTTAAAATCTGTTCAATCACGCCATAAAGCTGTTCGATATCTATCGGCTTGGGAAGGTGCGCATTCATGCCGCTGTTCAGCGCCATTTTCTTATCTTCACTGAATGCATTTGCGGAAAGCGCCACAATCGGGATGCCCGAGAGCCTCGGATCCTCCAGTGCCCGGATAGATTTTGCGGCATCAAACCCGTTCATTACCGGCATCTGCAGATCCATCAGAATTAAATCATACGTCCCCGGCTTTGCGTGCTTTACTTTTTCCACCGCAAGGCTTCCGTCCGCTGCCGTTTCCACACAGTATCCGGCATCCTTTAAAACCTCCATCCCAATCTCCAGGTTAATCTCATTGTCATCTACCATCAGAATGGTCTTCTGACCCGGCTCAAAGGCATCCTCCTGTGTTCTGGCAGGCGCCTCCTCTTTTTGCTCCTGCAGCCGGAAATGAAGCGTAACCACAAACCGGCTCCCTTTTCCGACGGTACTGGATATTTCGATGTCCCCGCCCATCATCTCTACAATCTTTTTGGCGATGGTAAGCCCCAGGCCGGTGCCGTATACTCCTGCCAATGTCGTACTTTTTTCCCGTTCAAACGGCTCAAAAATGCGCTCTAAAAATTCCTCGCTGATTCCTACGCCATTATCCTCCACAATAAACCGATACGCCGCAATATCCTTTGAGGGCATCTGCTGTTCGGACGCCGAAATCCAGATGTGTCCTCCGATGTCGGTATACTTGATGGCATTGTCAATCAGATACAGCAGCACCTGGCTTAACTTCTGCTGATCCCCGTAAACGCTTCCGTGCTCAATCCCTGAAATATCCAGGGAAATCGCAATGTTCTTTTCTTCCCCGCGCAGGCTCATTACCGTTTGTATATTGTTCATGACATCTAAAATATTGCACTTATCCTCTTCCAGATAGATCTGCGCGGATTCAATCCCGACTACTTCAAAAACATTGTTAAGCAGCTGGAGCAGGATATCGCTGGAGGAGGTAATCATATTTAAGTATTCCAGAATCTTTTCTTTGTCGTCAAGATGGTTTTTGGCCAAAATAGCATAGCCGACAATGGCATTCATCGGCGTCCTGATATCATGAGACATATTGGAAAGGAATGCATTCTTCGCCTGATTGGCCTGCTGCGCTTCATTTAACGCCGATTCGAGAATGCGGTTTTGCTCCATCTCCTGTACCATTGCTTCGTCAATATTCCGGTACCCCAAAACCACCTGCGAAATATGCCCGCTGCTGCCTACATCCACAATCCGAAGCTGGATATATATCGGCTTTTCATCTCCATAAATCCGGTAACAGGCATTCATCACTTTTTTCTGCGCTAAGTTCTTCCTGATATTATCCGGATCCGTCATACGCGAAACCAGCCCCCTGTCTTCCGGGCAGACCCATTCCCGGATATATTCGGCATCAAACCCTTTGTACTTCTGTACGCTGCCGTCCTGCCCGAACTTATCCGAAAGACGATCGCTGACCCGGTACGCCTGAATCCGATCCGCATCCAAGTCCGCATAAAAAATGGATTCGTAATCAATGCTGAGCCCCTCGATCATTTCCAGCCTTCGTAAATACTCCCTGTCCCTTCTCTTTACTTCCTCCCTTTGACGCTCCCGTTTCTCCGTTGCATCGCCGACAAATACGTAAAAAATATCACCGGCCGTTTCGCTGCGGACATAATGCCCGTAATCCTCTACATAACGAACCCCGCCATCCTTGCGAATAATCTGGTATTCCACATAATCCAAATCGTACTTGCTGCCGGCAATCTGTTCCCAGATGCTTTGTTCTACTTCATCTAAATCCTCCGGATGGACAATCCCACGAAAAGAATTGCCTGTCAATTCCCGGAATTCCTCTCGTGTTTCGCAGCCGAACAGTCGGAGCAGCGCCTCGTTTGCATAAATAATTTCTTCCTGCGCATCCGCGTGGTAAATAAAAAATCCGCCCGGCATTTCGTCTATAAATTTCTTTATCTGATAAGCCGCCTGCATCTTCTGCATTTGCAGCAATTGCTGTACGTTCTCCGTTTGCACGTCAGATAAAAAAGCCTGCGAAGCCGACGCCTCCTCCCAGGGGTGTTCCAGTGCAGACAGCAGATATTCAATAATATTGTAGTCAAATTTCATTCCATTTTTCAAAACCGCATCCTCCTGCTTTTGTCCATACGGTACTATGCATTTTCCCGGTTCATTGTAACACAACCTTGCATACGGTACAACAAAAAAATCTTGTGAGCATCCCGCCCGTTCAGACATCTGACCTGTCAATGATACAAATTTTAAAAACAGTTCTGGCATTTTGGCAGGTTTCAGGTTATACTATACCATATCTTCTGAAAACACTACACGAAAGACAGGACGGTAAAAACATGCACGATTTATTATTCTCGGTTTTCCCCAATGAAAATTTCGTAGATTTAAGCCTCTACCAGTTCGGATGGGAGCGCTGCGCCCCTTCGCACACCTTCGGCCCTGCAGCGAGAAGCCATTTTCTGTTCCACTATGTAATATCCGGCACAGGCGTTTTATATGCGGACAACAAATCCAAAGAAACCCAGACCTACCGTATCAAAAGCGGCCAGGGCTTTATGATTTTTCCGCATCAGATCAATACTTATATCGCAGATAAGGACCTCCCCTGGGAATACGTCTGGATTGAATTTGACGGCCTGCGGGTAAAAGAGGCAATGGAAATCGCAGGGCTATCCCTGAATGCGCCAGTTTACCATGCCACCTCCCACGATCTGCGCGAAACGATGATGAATGAAATGCTCTATATTGCCCGTCACAAGGATATGGCGCCGTTCCACCTCATCGGGCATTTATATCTGTTTTTAGACGCCCTGACCCGTTCGGTTTCTTCACTCCGTCTTTCAAACAGCGGACGGCTGCAGGATTTTTATATTCACGAGGCAATCAGTTTTGTTGAGCAGAATTTCCAGAATGATATTTCTGTGGAAGACATTGCAGACAACTGCGGCTTAAACCGCAGTTATTTTGGAAGAATTTTTAAAAAATCCGTCGGGCGTACACCGCAGGAATTTTTGTTAAACTATCGAATGACCAAAGCGTCTGAACTGTTAAAGCTGACGAAATTATCAATTGGAGATATCAGTAATGCGGTCGGTTATGATAACCCGTTCCATTTTACGCGGGCGTTTAAATCAGTTTATGGGATTCCGCCCAGAGAATGGAGAAACAGAAACCAGATGCATCCGCTTATTTAAAAATTTCAGCTTCCAGAGCGTGTTAAAAAAACATTCCTGTATAATGCCAACATAAAAAGTTATGGTAAAGGGCTACGCCCATTAGGAAGATTTAGAAAACAGAAGCCATTTATCGTAAAGCCTGCCAAAACCGCAGTCAGCCAGAGGACAGGGGATGCGGCATT
>CAMSEJ010000258.1 GCA_947057405.1 uncultured Roseburia sp. | reverse complement strand
AGCGCGCCGCCTGCAAGGCCCAGCTGGGCAATTACCAGCATACGCTGCATCTCGGTGGTCGTCTTGTAATCCTGATCGGCGGATTCTTCTGCAGTGGCGCTGATCTGGATCAGGGTATTGACGGCCTTCTCAACCAAAGGCTGATACTCCTCAAGCAGCTTGACCCTCGCCTCCGACATATTCGTATCCGCAAGCGCAATCACTGCCTGCTGCAGCTCAACCGCTTCCTGCACGTCCGATGCAAAGGTGTCAAGCAATGTAGCATCGCCTTTAAAGTTATCGAACAGCCAGTCGGCATTCTCTTCCAAAAGCGTCATTTCTTTTTCCAGATCCGCTTTGTAGGTTTCGCTTTTTGCATCGTCTTCTTCAATTGTAATATAGGCAATATCCTTTACAATGATCTGAAGGCCCCGGCGCATGTTCATAACTTTGCTCGTAATCTGGTAACCCACGTTATAAAAATCCGAATACTTCTCCGCATTTTCCCTCAGTCCGTAAATGGCGCTTGCAACGGTGGTACAGAAAAGCAGGATGATAATCATAAATGTCACCAATAGCTTTGTTCCGATTCTTAAATTTCTCATAATTAACCCCCTGTTTTTTTATAATTATCTATTATACTCGAAATTTGTCGTCCTGTCTACTCTATTCCAACAGTATAATTTTTAAAACAATCCTAAATTGTTCCATTTTCTGCCGCAAGACGACAGGCAGCCTCAAACTGGCATGCCCAAATTTTTCTTTACTGGCACTTTATAAGAAGCCACCCGGCATGTATAATCGGGAAAACGAAAACCACAGGAGGACACAGCATGACAGAAAAAAACACCAAAACAAAGATCCTTGCGGCCCTGATGGCCGCATTCACCTGCATCGCAACCATGATTTTAAAACTGCCCACGCCAACTCTGGGCTATATCCACATCGGCGACGGTCTGGTCCTGCTCTGCGGATTTATACTGGGGCCCGCCTCCGGCGCGCTTGCCGCCGGAATCGGCTCCATGTTCGCAGATATCTTCTCCGGCTACCTTTCCTTTGCGCCCGCCACATGTATCATCAAGGCACTTACCGCGGCAGCCGCAGGCATTGTATACAAATCGGCGCGGCAGCGTTTTGCTTCTGCCCACGGCCGCAGCGTTGCCGTAATCGCAGGAGGCATCCTCGCAGAAGCCATTATGGTAACCGGATACTTTCTATATGAAACGTCCGTTGCCGCATTTGCGGGCGGCGGGCTGACTGCCGCCGCCCTTGCCGCAGGGGCCGTCTCTTCTGCCGCAGGAATCCCGTTTAATATTGCGCAGGGGCTGACCGGTATCCTAATCAGCCTGCTTCTTTTACCCGTCCTGCAAAAAGTGCCGGAAATCCGGGAACGGCTCCGTTAATCCAAAGCCAGCCGGTACACCGCTGCGGCAGTATACACCTCGCCTGCTTTCAAAAGCGGAGTCTCAAAAGCCGGGTTGTTTACGGCGTCCGGGAAACACTGGGCTTCCAGGCAGAACCCGTGACGTTCCCCGTAACGGGCGCCGCCCTTCCCGGCATGTTCCGCAATAAAATTGCCCGCATAAAGCTGTACGCCCGGGCGGTCCGTATACGCGTACAGATGAATGCCGGTGCTCTCACACACCGCTTCCGCCATAAGCTCCAGCCTGCCGCCGTTTTTGAGTACAAAATTGTGGTCATATCCTTTTGTATAGGTAAGCTGGTCATAGGTGTCGTTGATTTCTTTTCCGATTTCCTTAAACTGTGTAAAATCAAACGGCGTCCCTGCTACCGGGCGCAGCTCACCGGTCGGGATCGACCCGGTCGGCGTAACGGGCGTAAACGCGTCCGCATAAATTTTAAGCTTCTGGCTGCCGACAAATCCGCCGTCATGCCCCGCAAGGTTAAAATAGCTGTGGTTAGTAAAATTGGCCACCGTATCCTTGTCGGACACCGCTTCGTAATCAATCCGGACCGCATCGTCATCCGTCAAGGTAAACGTAACCTTTATCTGCATCGTTCCCGGAAATCCCTGTTCCAGATCCCCGCTTTCAATCTTCATGGTAATGCTGTTCTGCTCCTCATTCATGCATTCCACGTCCCAAATCTTATGGCTGACGCCGTTGCTCCCGCTGTGCAGGTTATTGGTCTCGGAATTGGCTTCCAGAGCGTATTCTACGCCGCCGATGGTAAGCTTCGCACCGGAAATGCGGTTGGCATACCTGCCCACGGTCGCGCCGAAATAATAGCCGCCCTGCTCTATGTAAGATTCCGCTTTGTCATAGCCCAGTACAATATCACGCATGATTTTGTTTTTGTCCCTGAAAACAAACGAAACGACAGCGGCCCCCAGAGTCGTAACTTTTAACTGGGTGCCGTTGGCGTTCGCCAGGGTGTAAAGATGCGCCTCTCTGCCGTGTGTGTCTGTTCCAAAACTTTGTTTTAACATAATCTTCTTCTCCTTTCATCTGGATGTCTTTTTCGGTGGACTTATTATAGCATATTTGAAGGAGGGTTTCCATTATTCATTTTATTTTTCAACAGACTTTCAACCGCGCTTGAAAAATGACTCCCGGTGCCACAAAAAAACCCCGAAAGAGTTCTGCCTCTTTCGGGGTGGATGTAATAGCGGAAGGGAGATTTGAACTCTCGACACCACGGGTATGAACCGTGTGCTCTAGCCAACTGAGCTATTCCGCCATAAATATATGGGACCTATAGGGCTCGAACCTATGACCCTCTGCTTGTAAGGCAGATGCTCTCCCAGCTGAGCTAAGATCCCATATGGAGCAAGTCATCCCTGACCTGCTCTGCTATTATATGATCATTTATTCCAAAAGTCAAGCTTTTTTTTAAATTTTTTTATTATGCCAGCGCAGCCGTGATAATTGCCATGGAATACACCTCGGAAGCGTTGCATCCGCGGGACAGATCGTTGACCGGAGCATTTAATCCGAGCAGAATCGGCCCGTACGCTTCAAAGCCGCCCAAACGCTGCGCGATCTTATAACCGATATTGCCCGCGCTGATATCCGGGAACACAAAGGTATTGACATGTCCTGCAATTTCGGATTCCGGACATTTGGTACGCGCCACACGGGGCGATACGGCGGCGTCAAACTGCAGTTCCCCTTCTACCGGCAGATCCGGCGCTTTTATTCTGGTCTTTGCGGCTGCGTTGCGCATCTTGTCTACGTCTTCGCCTTCGCCGGAACCAAACGTGGAATAGCTTAAGAAACCGACTTTCGGATCCACGCCGAAAATTCTGGCGCATTCCGCCGCTTCGATTGCAATCTCCACAAGCTCGTCCTCGGTCGGGCGGATATTAATCGCACAGTCTGCCATCGCAAGCACTTCGTTGTCGCCGGTACCGCGGGAACGCACTAAAATAAATACGCTTGATACAATACTGTTGCCGGGCTTTGTTTTAATCAGCTGCAGCGCCGGGCGCACCGTATCTGCCGTAGAATAGGTCGCGCCGCCTAAAAGGGCGTCCGCCATGCCTAATTTAATCAGCATTGTCCCAAAATAGTTGGCGTTTAGAAGCACTTCCCTTGCCTGCTCGGGCGTTACGCCCTTTTTCTTGCGCAGTTCACAGTACATTTCGACCATCTCGTCCATTCTGTCAAACTTCTTCGGGTCGATAATTTCCCCGCCGCGGATATTAAAGCCGCATTCTTCGCTGGCATCTAAGATAGCCTGTTCGTCTCCAACCAGGATCGGATGCAGGAAATTACTTGCCAGAAGACGGGAAGCCGCCTCTAAAATACGGGCGTCCGTTCCTTCCGTGAACACGATTTTCTTGGGATTCTTCTTTAAAATCTGTATCATTTGTCCAAATCCAAATATTGCCATAATATGCTACCTCTCCTATACTATATATTTTACTTATATTGTATACACTTTTACGGAAAAATGCAAGGCAGTAAACAGATTGAAATTAAAAAATTATTGACTGTCCGGCGCACGCTTTAACAGCCGCTCCACTAAGCGCACACACTCCGCCGCGTCTTTGGAATACCCGTAGATCGGAAGAGCGTCGTGTAGGGAAAGAGTGTGGTACCTTGTGTAG
>CAMSEJ010000257.1 GCA_947057405.1 uncultured Roseburia sp. | reverse complement strand
CACCGTTTTTCTGGCGGAACCGGGAAATCCGCAGAACAACCGGACGTGGATCCCGCTGCGCTATGTGTATGACGCCCTAAAGACTGTCAGCGAGTATCAGTACCTGGCGGTGACTTCCTATTCGGAAGAGGAAAATACCTGGAACTGGGACGGGATCGACGAGATCTGGAACGGAAAATATTGAGACACAAAAATGGTAAATTTTATAAAGAATCCGGGCGGAACGGACGATATATAAATTGAAGCAAAAGAAATATATATGCAGGGAGGGAGCAGCCGCATACGGACAGGAAGGAATTTTTCGGGTTTCATCTGTGACGGTTATCACCCCGGTGCTTGATTTGACATCCAAACGCAGGCGCGAGGAGCGAAAACCCCGCAGGCAGCAGGATTTCAGTCAGATACTGGCAGAAAAAACAAAGCAGCAGGAAGAGAGCCGCTGCACGGAAGGTACGGCATATGGCTATACCAGAACCGGCCAGCTCTGCATCAGCCAGCCGGCGCAAAGGACATATTGTTAGGTCGGAAATGCAGGCAGGCCGCAGAAGAGAAGAGCCCCGGTATGTGTTGTGCATACCGGGACAATTTTATTGAAATTACCAAAATCTTCTGCTAAAATAAGAGCAGCCCCAAATAAAACGAAAAGGAGTGATCATATGTCAATTACAGTTTCAGCAAACGCAAGAATGGCAGGAGGCCTGTTTACAAGCATGAATGCCAGCCTGTTTAACAACTCCTCCAACAACATGTTTTCCGGACTCGGCATGATGGGCGGAGTCAGTTTTTCGGATTATGCAAGCATCCGCAACGGTTCCTACCACAAGCTGCTGAGTTCGTATTATGCGTTGGGAGATACGGATTCGGATACCAAAACGGATTCCGGCAGTAAAACGGGTGCTTCCGGTTCTACTACCAGGACGTACAATTACTGGACGCCGGACGGCATGGTTCAAAGGACTTATGACGTCGGCAACCGCACCCGGCCGACAACCGTAAACGGTACAACCGCAACCTCTAAGGACAAGACGTCTACGCTTGGGACGATTGAGGCGGATGCGGAGCGTCTGAGCGATGCGGCGGACGCCCTGCTTGTTTCCGGTACAAAGTCGCTGTTCAAACAGGTGACGACAACGGACAAAGACGGCAGTCAAACCACCGGATACAACAGGGACGCCATCTACAAAGCGGTAAACAGTTATGTCAGCAGCTACAACGCGCTGGTGAAGAGCGCGGGCGGCTCAAATGTCACAGCCATCCGCACGTCGTTATCGTCCATTACGGATTATACCAAGAACAACCAGGATTTGCTTGCTTCCGTAGGGATCACGCTGGATTCCGAGAAGAAGACGCTTTCCATTGACGAGAAGGCATTTAAAGAAGCGGATATGGAGACGGTAAAGAAGTTGTTCCAGGGCTCCGCTTCCTATGGATACAAGGTTTCCACCAAAGCGTCCGCGATTGATTACCATGCGCAGTACGAAGCCTCCAAAGCAAGTACATACAACAGCGTGGGGAATTATTCCTTTAATTATTCCTCGGGCAGCATGTGGAACAGCATGATCTAAAACGTGTTTGGAAAATCATTTGAGACAGAATCAGACAAAAGCCTGCAGGCGTTTCGCAAACGGATGCGCCTGCAGGCGTTTTTGGCTTTAATTATCTTCTTCATCGGTTGCCGACATAGAGTAAACCGAACGCTTCCTTGCCATTTCATCGTTTGCAAGGTATTCGTCGTAGGTCGTGATTTTGTCAATCATTGTGCCGTCCGGCAAGAATTCGATAATCCGGTTCGCCGTTGTTTCCACCACCTGGTGGTCACGGGAAGAAAACAGGATGACGCCCGGAAACTTGATCAGCCCGTTATTTAAGGCCGTAATGGATTCCATGTCCAGATGGTCGGTCGGCTCGTCTAAAATCAGGACATTTGACGCTTCAATCATCATACGGGAGAGCAGTACGCGCACCCGCTCGCCGCCGGAAAGCACGCGCATTTTCTTTACGCCGTCTTCCCCGGCAAACAGCATCCGGCCCAAAAAGCCCCGGACATAGGTTGCGTCCTTGATTTCCGAAAACTGGGTCAGCCAGTCTACAATAATCAGATCCGTATCGAAAATCTGCGTATTGTCTTTCGGGAAATACGACTGGGATGTCGTAACGCCCCATTTGTAAGTGCCTTCGTCCGGCTCCAGTTCTCCGGTTATAATCTTAAAAAATACGGTTTTCGCAAATTCATTGCCCCCGACAAAGGCGACCTTGTCGTCGTGCCCTAAGATAAACGAGATATTGTCCAAAACCTTAACGCCGTCAATCGTCTTACTGATATTTTCCACCATCAGGACTTCATTGCCGATGTCGCGGGAGGGGCGGAAATCAATATAAGGGTATTTGCGGCTGGAAGGACGGATCTCGTCCAGCTGGATTTTTTCGAGCGCCCGCTTTCTGGAGGTTGCCTGCTTCGACTTGGAGGCATTGGCGGAGAAGCGGGAGATAAATTCCTGCAGCTCTTTTATCTTTTCTTCTTTTTTCTTGTTCGCTTCCTTCATCTGTTTGACGAGCAGCTGGCTGGATTCGTACCAGAAATCGTAATTGCCGGCGTAAAGCTGGATTTTGCCGTAGTCGATATCCGCGATATTGGTGCAGACCTTGTTCAGAAAATAGCGGTCATGCGATACGACAATAACGGTATTTTCAAAATTAATCAGAAATTCCTCCAGCCATGCGATGGCGTCCAGATCCAGATGGTTGGTCGGCTCGTCGAGCAGCAGGATATCCGGGTTGCCGAACAGCGCCTGCGCCAGCAGGATTTTGACCTTGGCGGCGCCCGGCATATCCTTCATTTCCGTGGTGTGTTCTTCCGGCGGGATGCCCAGCCCGTTTAATAAAGTCGCCGCGTCGGCTTCGGCGTTCCAGCCGTCCATATCCGCAAATTCTGCTTCCAGTTCGCTTGCGCGGATGCCGTCTTCGTCGGAAAAATCCTCTTTCATATAAATAGCGTCCTTTTCCTTCATAATCTCATAGAGCCTTCCGTTGCCCATGATGACGGTGTCTAAGACCGTGAAGGCATCGTATTTAAAGTGATCCTGCTGCAGAAAGGAAAGGCGCTGTCCCGGCGTGACGGCAATGTCGCCGCCGGTCGGTTCTAACTGCCCGGACAGGATTTTTAAAAATGTGGATTTTCCGGCGCCGTTTGCGCCGATTAAGCCGTAGCAGCTGCCTTCGGTAAATTTGATGTTCACTTCTTCAAACAGGGCTTTTTTGCCGACCCGGTATGTTACGTTATTTGCACTAATCATGTATGAAACCTCTTATTTCTTAATGTTTGGCCAAACAGGCCATTTGGATTCTATTATACATAAATTGATTTGTTTTTCAAGGGGGAGAACGATTAAATTGTTTTGAAAAAGATTGTGCAGCAAGTTTTTTAAGATTATAATAAGAAAAGGATTATAAGAAAAGGAGCGGTGGAGATGAAACGCATGAAAATACCGGCGGCGGCCGCTTTGATTGCGGCAGCCTGCTATTTGGCATGCTGTGCGGCGGCGGACGGTACACATATTATGCCGAATACTACGGTAAACGGAACCGACATAAGCGGGATGGACGGCGAAGAGGCCCGGGCAGCGTTAGAACGGGATGCCGATTTGCGCCGCCGCGATGCCGTGTTAACGGTGATGTTTGCGGGAACGGGTTACCAGGTGGACGCGCGGGACGTATTGGAATGGGAGTACAAACCTGCGGTAGAACGCGCCTTAAAGCCGGGGAGGGGCGCATTTTTGACGAGGGGATATTTCTGGCTGAGGTCTTTGGTAAAAGGAAATCATATCCGGGTTTCGCCCGTGATAAAAAGCCGTAAGGCGCTTTCTGACGCAATTGAAGAAAGCGGTATTTTGGCTGCCGGGACGACGACGCAGACCTCGTACCGGGTCGAAGGGGACCGGCTCATTTTTAAGATGGGGGAGGCCGGAGAGGAAGCGGATTCTGCCGCGCTGGGCGAGCTTGTGGCTGCGGCTCTGCAAAACGGGGATACTGCGCCGGTGGAATGTCCGGTGGTTCGCGGAAGG
>CAMSEJ010000256.1 GCA_947057405.1 uncultured Roseburia sp. | reverse complement strand
CGCGATCATGCCATGTGACTGGAGTTCAGACGTGTGCTCTTCCGATCTTACCGTAATTTTGGAAAGCGGGACGGTTGTAAAACTAGTGACTCTTTCCGAGGACGGTAAAAATACAAAGACATATACGCTGAAACTTGCAAACGGACCGACCGAAGCCAGCAAACAGGCGTTATTAGGTAAACTCAACGAATATAAAGCGCTTGACGGCAAGCTTTATACCGCAGAAAGCTTTTCGGTACTGCAGAATCTGATTGTGCAAATGGAAGCTTCCATTGATACCATGTCAGAAACGCAGCTGAAACAGAATCTGGCTGCACTGATAAATGCATATGGAAGCCTTCAAAAAGTTCCGGCACAGGATAATACGCCGAAGCCTCCGGTACAGCCTGCATTGAAAAAGGGTGATACGAAGAAGAGCGGCAATGTGCAGTATAAAGTATTAAATGCATCCAAAAAGACAGTGACAGCAGTAAAGATTACCGATAAGAAAGCGGCCAGGATTACGATTCCGGCTACCGTCAAGATAAATGGCGTAAACTGCAAGGTTGTAGAAATCTCCAAAAATGCATTTAAGGGAGCAAATAAGCTGAAATCTGTGGTAATCGGTAAGAACGTTACTACGATTGGAAAGAATGCATTTACCGGATGCAAGCTCCTGAACAAAGTAGTATTTAAGGGGACGGCTGTGAAGAATGTGAAAGGCAAGGCATTTAAGGGAACGGCGAAAAAGGTTACCGTTCAGGTTCCGAAGAGCTTAAAGAAGGCAAAACGGAATACGCTTAAGAAGAAACTGATCAACGCAGGCATGAGCAAAAACGTAACAATCAAATAGGCAGAATGGATCTTTTCTTTGCAAAATAGAATATCCCTGACAGCAGAAGGTATCGGTTTGATACCGGGCTGTCAGGGATATTTTTTGTTTTGAAAAATCGGCGGAGAACAGGAGAAATTATTGCTGTTTTTTCGTACCCCGCTTTGTCAGCATGTCTTTCCATGCCGCCGGATGGAACAGGATCAAAAGCGGAAACAGCTCAAGCCGTCCGGCCAGCATATCAAAAATCAGCACATATTTGGAAAAAACAGAAAAATGTCCGAAATTCTGCGTTGGTCCCGCAAGCTCTAATCCCGGCCCGATATTGTTAATGGTAGCCGCCACCGCCGTAAAGTTTGTAATCAAATCCTTTCCCTCAAACGAAACGGCAAGTACGGATGCGGAAAACAGGATCATAAATGTAATAAAATAAACATTCGTGGAACGCACGACTTCATGTTCTACGGGCTTGCCCTCCATCTTAATCTTTTTGATGCTCTTAGGATGGATGTAAGAATTTAATTCCTTTGCGATCGTCTTGACCAGCAGGATAAACCGCGATACTTTAATGCCTCCGCCCGTACTTCCGGCGCAGGCGCCGATAAACATCAACAGGACCAGTATGGATTTGCTGGCCTGCGGCCACAGGTTGAAATCCACGGAAGAGAATCCCGTTGTTGTAATAATCGAACCGACCTGGAACATGGATTGGGTCAGTGCGTCAAATGCGCCCGAGCAGGTTTCGAGGATGTTGAAAAAAATAACGCCTGCCGCGGCAAAAATAATAATAAAGTAGGAACGCACCTCTTCCATGGAAAGGGCATGTTTTATTTTGCCGAACAGCAGCAGATAATACGCATTGAAATTTACGCCGAACAGGATCATAAATATCGTAACAACCCACTGCAGGTATGGCGAATAACTCATAAAGCTGTCGTTTTTAATTCCGAAACCTCCTGTTCCGGCAGTGCCGAAGCTTGTCGTCAGTGCATCAAAAAGCGGCATGTCGCCGAGCAGCAGCAGGATCAGTTCCAATAACGTCATGGCAAAATAGATAATATACAAAATCCTGGCCGTATAGCGGATTTTGGGTACAAGCTTGCCGACGGACGGGCCGGGGCTTTCCGCACGCATCAGGTTAATGTGCGACCCGCCGCTTAACGGTATGACGGCAAGCAGGAACACAAGCACGCCCATACCGCCGATCCAGTGTGTAAAGCTCCGCCAAAACAGCGCACAGTAAGAAAGCCCTTCTACATTATTTAAGATACTGGCTCCCGTTGTCGTAAACCCGGAAACGGTTTCAAACAGAGCGTCTGTCAGGGACGGGATTTCCCCGCTTAAATAAAAGGGCAGGCAGCCGAAAAAGCTGAGCAGGATCCAGCTTAAAGCGGTGGCAAGGCAGCCCTCCTTTAAATAAAAGACCTGGTCTTTGGGCGGTTTCCTTGTCATACATGTACCGAGGAGCAGGCACACGCCGGCTACGGCAACATAATAAAACCCTTCATGCTCCTGGTAGATGCCGGATACAATTGCAGGTAAAAATAAAAGCAGCCCTTCAATCCGCAGCACATGCCCCAGGACAAAACGAATGATTGAACTGTTCATGCTCTCCCTCCCACTACTTTAAAATATCACGGATGTCTTTAAAGCCCGTATGGGTTGTGACAATCATGACCGTGTCGCCCACCTGGATGCAGTCCTGTCCGCTGGGGATTAAGATTTTGCCGTTGCGGTTGATAAAAGAAACCAGAAGGTTTTTCTTAAGCGGCAGCGTCATCAGGGGGATATTCGTCACCCGGGAATTCTCGTAAATGCGGAACTCAATTGCTTCTACACGGTGGTCAAACATATGGTAAAGCGTCTCAATATTGCTGTCCATGGAATTTCTCTTTGCGCGGACATAGGCAATGATGGCTTCGGACGCAATGTACCTGGGGTAGACAATGCTTCCTAAATCAAGGCTGTTTAATACGTTTTTAAACGTCAGGCGGTTAATTTTGGTAATAACCTTGGCATTGGAAACCTGTCTGGCATAGAGTGTCAGAAGGATGTTTTCTTCGTCTATTCCGGTCAGTGCGACAAACGACTCTACATATTCAATGCCTTCTTCTTTTAACAGATCCTGGTCGGTGCCGTCGCCGTGGATAATAATAGCTTTTGGGAGCAGAATGCTCAATTCCTCGCAGCGTTCCTTGTCAATCTCAATGATTTTGACGGAGATGCCCATCTGTAAAAGCTGCTTGGCAAGATAATAAGCTGCCCGGCCGCCGCCGATAATCATAATATTTTTGACATGGTTTGTCTTAAAGCCGATGTGTTCCAGAAAATTTTTGGCGGTTTTGCGCGGAGCGGCAAAGGAAATGATATCCCCGGCAAGGAGCCGAAAATCCCCGGACGGGATATAGACTTCCCCGTCCCGTTCCACTGCGCAGATTAAGATGTCTGACGTAATATTTTTACCCAGGTTGGCAATGGTGGTCCGGTGCAGGGGGTTGCCTTCCGGAACTTTGAATTTGATCAGTTCGGCCTGACCGTGGGCAAAGGAGTTGACTTCGAGCGCCGTAGGCAGATACAGGACGCGCGCAGCTTCTCTGGCGGCTTCAAGCTCGGGGTTAATAATAAGTGCAAGCCCCAGCTTTTCGCGGAGATAGGTTACTTCGCTGCTGTATTCCGGGGTGCGTACCCGGGCGATTGCAGAGCAGTTGGCAACCTGTGTCGCCATGGTGCAGCACAGCAGGTTCAGCTCGTCGGAGTTGGTGACGGCAATAATCAGATCCGCCTGTTCGATACCGGCATCAATCTGTACTTTGTAGCTGGCGCCGTTGCCGGCGAGTCCCATAATGTCATAGATACTTGCAATTTCCTGTACTTTTGCGGCATTCTTGTCAATAATGGTAATGTCGTGCCCTTCCCTGCTCAGCTGCTCGATCAGAGTCGTTCCCACTTTTCCGCAGCCTACAATGATGATGCTTAATCCCGGATGAATGGGATTTTTGGCTTTAAACATAGTAATTTATCCTCCTGCGTATTACATCAGTATATGTACATCATTCAAAGCGGAGCCTGTCTGGCCGGATTCCGGTTACAAACGATGCATTGTTGTTGAATAAACCCTATTATAGCACGGTGCGGGGGAAAGTACAGTAGTGAGTGCAAAAAAAGACAATGCCGGCGTCTGTTACATGCCGGCAGCCTTACTTTTTATAGTATTTATCGTACAAGATCGGAAGAGCACACGTCTGAACTCCAGTCACATGGCATGATCT
>CAMSEJ010000255.1 GCA_947057405.1 uncultured Roseburia sp. | reverse complement strand
GGATCCCTGCGGATTTCATTAAGATACCGAATGGCAGAACAGGATCCCTGCGGATCTCATTATGATGCCGAACAGAACCGGCAAAAAAATTCCCAGGCTTACCAAATACGCCTGGGAATCCATTCCATCTGCCGCCTTTTGACAACTTTTCCGACTGTTCTATTTCAAAGGATACTTTTCGGTCAGTTCTTTTACAATCGCTTTCGCCTCTTCGGCTTTTGCTTCTCCTTCTTTGATCATCATAGCAATTGCTTCCGCAATCCTGTCCATATCTTCTACCCCAAGCCCCCTTGAAGTAATGGCAGGCGTACCAATACGGATCCCGCTTGTCACAAACGGAGATTTCGGATCGTTCGGAATCGTATTCTTATTACAGGTAATATTGACAGAGTCAAGCAATTTTTCGACCGCCTTCCCGGTCAGATCAAACGGCGTCAGATCCACCAGCATCAAATGATTGTCCGTCCCGTCCGAAACAATCTTAATCCCGCGATCCTTTAACCCTTTGCAAAGCGCCTGCGCATTTGCCGCAACATTTTTCTGGTACTCCTTAAACTCCGGCTGCAGCGCTTCCTTTAAGCAGACTGCCTTAGCGGCAATCACATGCATCAACGGCCCGCCCTGTGTTCCTGGAAAAATCGCTTTGTTAAAATTGTACTTATCCGCCGCTTCCTGGTTGCACAAAATCATACCGCCTCTCGGCCCGCGAAGCGTCTTATGCGTCGTCGTTGTAACCACATCGGCATAAGGAATGGGGCTTGGATGCACACCGGCTGCCACCAGTCCTGCAATATGCGCCATATCAACCATCAGCACCGCGCCGCAGGCATCCGCGATTTCACGGAACTTCTTAAAATCAATCGTCCGCGCATAAGCGCTCGCCCCGGCAATAATCATCTTCGGCCTGCACCCCATGGCAATTTCCATCACCTTATCATAATCAATAAACCCTTCATCATTCACACCATACGGCACAATATTAAAATACGCCCCGGAAAAATTCACCGGACTCCCATGTGTCAGATGTCCGCCATGATCCAAATTCATACCCATTACGGTATCGCCCGGCTTTAAAATGGCAAACTGTACCGCCATATTCGCCTGCGCCCCGGAATGCGGCTGTACATTGGCATAATCGCAGCCAAACAATTCCTTAGCCCGCTCCCTTGCCAGTTCTTCCACCACGTCCACGCATTCACAGCCGCCATAATAACGCTTTCCCGGATACCCTTCCGCATACTTATTCGTCATAATACTTCCCATCGCCGACATAACGGCCGGGCTGACCCAGTTCTCAGAAGCAATCAGTTCAATATGGCTGCTCTGCCGTTCAAATTCCGCAGTAATCGCATCCGCAACCTCGCGGTCTGCTGCCTGAATATCTTCTAATGTGTACATCGCTGTTTTCCTCCGTTTATATAATTTAACATTTCATCCGTCCTCTATTATAAATGACTTACGGAATCTTTTCAATCATATATTTCACACAAAATAAACACCTCTATATCCCTCGGTTCTTAAAACATTTTCAAAACACGCCCTAACACTATAGCGAACAATGTTGGCAAAGTTCCGTCAGCCAGAGGGCAGGGGGTGCGGCTTTAGCCTTGTGACGGAGGTTAGGGGCTCTTAAGCATCCCGTCCGATCCACAGCAATGCCCTGCCACGGATGGCAGGGCAAACCGGAACCGCGCCATGGACGGCGCGTTTCCGGTGGTTGCGTCAGCATGAGAACGTGAAAATGGGATGCTTTAGAGCCCCTTAGCCCCTGAACAAAGACCCAGACGCACACCCTGCCCTCTGCCTGACGGACCTTTGCCAACACCGTTCATTACAAACATGTTCATCCAAACAAAAAAACCGCCCTATCATCATCGACAGGGCGGCTCATAAACCATATATAAAATTTACATCTCAGCCTTCAAAGCTGCCGTCAGCGCCGGCACAATCTTATTCAGATCCCCAACCAGCCCATAATCTGCAACATCAAAGATCGGAGCGTCTTCATCCTTATTAATTGCAACAATCAAATCGGAATCTTCCATACCGGCCACATGCTGAATCGCCCCGGAAATACCGATAGCAAAATAAATCTGCGGACGAACCGTCTTACCGGTCTGGCCTACCTGCAAATCAACCGGCTGCCAGCCGTTCTCTACCACGGCACGGGAGCAGCTAACAGTCGCGCCAAGCACTTCCGCCAAGTCGTCCAAAAGCTTAAAGTTCTCTTTAGACCCAACGCCGCGGCCGCCGGATACCAAGATCTTCGCATCCATAATATTCGCCGTCGTCTTCACTGCCTTCACAATATTTAAAATCTCTACATAGCGGTTATCCGGCGTAAAGCCTGGGTTAAACTCAACAATGTTCGCTTTTGCGCCTTCTATCGGCGCAATCTTCTGCATAACGCCGGGACGTACCGTAGCCATCTGCGGGCGGTTGTCCGGGCATGCAATGGTAGCGATCGTGTTGCCGCCGAATGCAGGACGCGTCATCAAAAGCTGTTTGTGCTTCTGCTCGTCTTCCTTGCCCGGCTGCGCTACCAACGGGAAATCACCGATTTCCAGTACCGTACAGTCAGCGGTAAGTCCGGTTGCAACCCTTGCGGAAACCGTAGGGCCAAGGTCACGGCCGATTGCCGTAGCGCCGACCAACATAATTTCCGGTTTGTACTCATTGATCACCGAAGAAAGTGCATGTGCATAAGGCTCTGTCCTGTACTCCTTAAGTTCCGGATCGTCTACTACGATCACCTTGTCTGCGCCGTAAACTGCCAGTGAATCTGCAAGGCCCTTTACGTCAGAACCAATCAAAACTGCTGTTACGTCCGTATCCAAATCCTTTGCCAGGTCTTTTGCTTTTCCAAGCAATTCAAATGCAACGCCGTCTAATACGTTATCTACCTGCTGCGCAAAGACATATACTCCTTTATATTCTTCTAAACCCATTGTATTCACCACTTTTCCTTATTTTTATTAGATAATATGTTTCTCTTTGAACTTGCCAATCAAATACTCGACTGCTTCGTCCGGAGCCAGGCTTACTTTTTCTCCGGCGCCCTTGCGGACTTTGTCGGATGCTTTTGCAATCTTGGTCGGCGAACCTTTTAATCCAAGGTTTGCGTCGTCTACATCTTTTAAATCCGGCCTGCCCCATACGGTAACTTCTTTGTCGTATGCGTCAAAGATTCCGCCCGGGGTCATGTAACGCGGCACGTTCAATTCAGATAAAGCCGTGACTAAGCAAGGCATTTTCACCTTTAACTCATGGTATCTGTCTTCGTACTGGCGCTCAACGATAACGGCGTCGCCGTCAATTTTAATGTTCTGCGCATAAGAAATCACCGGAAGCCCAAGGTGCTCTGCGATCTGCGGGCCAACCTGCGCGGTGTCGCCGTCGATTGCCTGACGTCCTGTGATAATCAAATCATACTCCAGGTTGCGGATTGCGCCTGCAAGCGTCGTAGAGGTAGCCCATGTATCGGCCCCGCCGAGTACACGGTCCGTTACAAGGATTCCTTTGTCCGCTCCCATTGCCATGGCCTCACGCAATACTTCGTCTGCCTTCGGAAGCCCCATGGTCACTACGGTAACTTCCGCGCCATGTTCTTCTTTTAACCTAAGCGCCGCTTCCAATCCGGCTTTGTCATCCGGGTTCATGATGGTAAGCATTGCTGCCCTGTTTAATGTACCGTCCGGGTTAAACTGTACGCCGCCCTTTGTGTCCGGTACCTGTTTTACACATACAACTATCTTCACGGTATTCACTCCTTATAATTTTGTTTATGATTTTGACGTGGTGCCATCCGAAAATGCCCGGCATTTTCCGGTACGCGCCATGCCCTCAAATGTCTGCCGTTCCCAAATCCGATGGAACCGCGCCTATCTTAACAATGCGCCGGAAATTACCATCCTCTGAACCTCGGAAGTACCTTCGTAAATTTCGGTGATCTTCGCATCGCGCATCATACGTTCTACGTCGTACTCCCTGATATACCCGTATCCGCCGAACAGCTGTACGACCTCGGTCGTCACTGCCATAGCCGTTTCTGCAGATCGGAAGAGCACACGTCTGAACTCCAGTCACATGGCATGATCTC
>CAMSEJ010000254.1 GCA_947057405.1 uncultured Roseburia sp. | reverse complement strand
GATCAGATTATTTAAAAATGCCTGCAAATAGCATACCGCCTCTTCCAAAGGCCGTTCCGACAAAACCTTTGCCGCTTCCAGATACTCATCCTTACCAATCCCCGTTTGCCCCGGAGGCTTCTCCAAAAGAAAATGCACGGCAAGATCCTGTACGGCAAGGCTGCACAGATTATCCATTGTGCTTTCGTATTCGCCGTCATGACTCAAAAGAAGCCCCGCAACATAAGAATCGTCCAGTTTTTTCAAAAAATTCTGTTCCAAACAGATACAATTCACATATTCCGACACAGCGTCAATACCGGACAACCTATGCAAATCCGCCAGAACCGGATAATCCAGCGTCAAAAGCGTCTCCTGCGGCGCAAATTTCACATCATAGCTTCGGATAAACGCCAAAATCCCCTTTCTCACCGTATCCTTTAAGCAATCCAGACCATAATCCTCAAAATCCATCATCAGCGTTCCATAAGTATCCTGCATCCGTTCAAATTTTTGGATAACAGCCTGCCGGCCGGCCAAATAAGCATCCATAGGAGATAACTTCTCCCCAGCAAGCGCATTACTCCCGGAAACATCAAGCTCCCGGATACAGTATAACACCGCCTCCATCAAAGCCTGTGCCCTTTCATAAGACACAGACGAATGCTCATGCCCGCAGAACTCCCGTGCCAGTTCAAGCGCCACCGGCGCCAGTTCCTCCATACTGTAACAAAGCTGTTCCATTCCGGTCACCTCCAGCATAAATCACGCAGCGTCTCCATATACAATTCCTTATCCCAGCGGGTCACAAAATCAAACTGTCCAAACTCGCCATGCCCTTCCGTTTTCCGGTACCCCGTATACCCGGCGCGCACAGCCTGAGCAAAAACATCCAGGCAAGTACCCTTCAAATAATCCAAATCCCCAAAACAAACCTCCTCAAACTGCTCCCGCATAAAAGAAAGCAATTCATCATCCGTAATTTCATCCGCCATCTCATTCTTATAAGAAAAAAATATATCCTGAAGCTCCATCAAAACCTCACAATATTCTTCCTGTCCAATATAATCCGAATCACAGAACGCATAAATAATTTTCGGCAGAATCCCCTCCCCAAACTCAATCCTGCGTTCCTTTTTCAGAGCATACACACGCTCCTCCGCCAGCAGGGCAGCCTCCTCCCTGCTCAAAGTCAGCCCAAACCGCTGCGTATAAGGAACCGTCTCCAAAATCTGCTCCACCTGCGCCTGCTTCGTCATAAGTTCCAGCCAATACGTCTCCCGCATAAAATCCCTCCTCAAATCTCCTGTAGATTTCCTGTACCTTACTCTTTCAAAAATATTGAATACATCAAAGCCGTCCAATCCACAAAAAACCAAACAACACCCTCCCGCCATCCAGCACAGCCAAAAGCCGGCCAAAACCGCAGTCAGGCAGGGGGCAGGGGATGCGGCAGGGGCATTGTTCCGGGATTTAGGGGTTCTTAAGTATCCCGTTCAATCCCAGCAATGCCCTGCCACGGATGGCAGGGCAAGCCGGAACCGCGCCACGGACGGCGCGTTTCCGGCGGTTGCGTCAGCATTAAAAAGCAAGTACGTGGGATACATTAGAACCCCTTAATCCCGGAACACAGCCCCTGCCGCATCCCCTGCCCCCTGTCTGACGGAACCTCTGCCACGCTTAAAATCTCCGGATCGCATCCACCGGACACGCCTTTTTACAAGCCCCGCACCGGATACATTCCAAATGGTTCGCATTTTCCACCGGATCCACCTGCATCTGGCAAATTTTTTTACAAACTCCGCACCCTGTGCACTTCTCTTTATCCACACGGTACCGGAACACAGAGATCGGGTTAAACACGGAGTAAACCGCACCAAGCGGACAAATATACTTACAAAACGGCCGGTAAATGATGACCGACAATACCACCGTCACCAAAAGCAGCACATTTTTCCAAGCATACAGCCACCCAATGGCACCGCGCATAGACTGATTTAAAAGCACCAGAGGAAGCCCTCCCTCCAGTGTCCCTGCCGGGCAGATCAGCTTACAAAAAAAAGGCGCGCCCTGCCCCAAAATATCCACAACAAACAGCGGCATCAAAATCACAAATACAACCAAAATGACATACTTTAATTTCCGCAGCGCCTTATCCCCACGAAACGTCCCGATTTTTTTAGGAAACGGAATCTTATGAAGCAAATCCTGAACCAGCCCAAACGGGCACAGCCAGCCGCAGATAAACCGCCCGCACAAGGCTCCCACAAACATCAGAAAGCCCGCCACATAAAACGCAAATTTAAAATTCCAGTTTCCGATCACTGCCTGCATCGCGCCAATCGGGCAGGCGCCGAGCGCGCCCGGGCACGAATAGCAGTTTAACCCGGGGACGCAGAGATTTTTTAATTTTCCCCTGTAAATCTTTCCCTGCACAAAACCTGCCAGATAGCTGTTTGTAAGAAACGCCCAGAGTGCCTGTACCCTGTGGCGTTTCCATTCATTCGTATGTTTTCTTTTATCCAATTCCGATACACTCCAGACATATATTGATTGCTTTTGCCATAACAACGGACATCTCCCCGCGGTAAATCCCGATGCCCATCAGGATAAGCCCGGCTGCGGCTGTAAGGATTCCGGCGCGGGGATGCTTTAAAAAGCGCCTCATTGCGTCACTCCCTGCAGCTCCTGTTCCACAACGCTTTTCCATTCATCCAGAGAACGGCTGCCGGTATAGGTTTCTCCCACGATAGTTCCGTCCTTGTCTACAAAAAAGGTTTCCGGAACGGCGTTTATCCCCATAAGCCTGCCGTTTAGATAGCCTGCGTCCGGTATCAGAAACGGATAGGTTACTCCCGTCTGCTCGGCCAAAATCTTTGCTTTTTCGACCGCTTCCCCGTCGGCGGAGCCCGAAGCGTCAATTGCATCCAGGGCAATGCCTACTACGTTTACGCCCTGATCGGCCATTTCATTGCGCAGCTTTTCCAGATCGGGAATTTCGTTGATGCAGGGCGTGCACCAGGTCGTAAACACGTTTACCATTGTCAGGCTGTAATCCGCAAACATATCCTGGGTATACGTATTTCCTTCGATATCCTCCATGGAAAATTCTCCCAGGCTTCCTTCTTCTGCCGGCTCCGCATCTGCCTGTACATCTCCTGCCGCAGAGGCATCCGCCTGCACATCCCCCGCCGCAGAAGCATCCGCCGGATTCTCTGCCGCCTTATCCGCCGGTTCGCCGCATCCTCCCAAAAGTGCCATGCAGCATATGCCGCATAAAAGTATTGATAATAGATTGTTCCGTTTTTTCATTGTATGCTGTCTCCTTTCTGACGATTTGCCTTTCCGCCCGTTTTAAGCCTCTGCGGCACAGGGCCGAAACGCTTTTTGGGCCATTTATATCTCCGTCATTATACCCCGCCCTGTCACCGGTTGCAAGTCTTGAAAAATAAACGTTTTTGTGCTATACTTTAAACAGATAAAATAAACCTGATTTATCAAAAAAGCGCAGAATCATTTTCTGAAAATCAAAAAGGTGTAGAGTCTTCATGATTCATGAAAGACTTTACACCTTGATTTGTTTTAATGCCTGAGTGGTTCGTTCCTTTCTGATCTTCTTTTATTTCTTTACAGAATGATCTTCTTCGGGCACTTCTCCACGCAGACGCCGCATCCGGTACATTTCTCCTGGTCAATATAAGCCACATTGTCCGTCACATGCACCGCGTCGCTCGGGCAGTTCTTCTCGCACAGCTTACAGCCGATGCATCCCACCGAGCACGCTTTCATCACGTCTTTGCCCTTATCTTTGGAATTGCAGTGCACCAGATGCTTCGCATCGTAGAGCACCAGTTCAATCAGGTTCTTCGGACATGCCGCCACGCACTTTCCGCACGCCTTGCAGGCGTCCTTATCCACAAGCGCAATCCCGTCTACGATATGAACCGCGTCAAACGGGCACGCCTTTACGCAGCTTCCGTATCCAAGACAGCCGTAATTACAGGTTTTCGGCCCGCCGCCCGGCACAAACGCCATCGCGCCGCAGTCCTCAATTCCCGTATATTCATAATCACGTCCCGCCTTTTCACACGTTCCCGCGCACTTTACAAATGCAACCTTCTTCGTGCCTGCCCCTG
>CAMSEJ010000253.1 GCA_947057405.1 uncultured Roseburia sp. | reverse complement strand
GGTACCACACTCTTTCCCTACACGACGCTCTTCCGATCTAACATGCACAAACCCATGCACAGGCACACCGCACAGAAGATTCTTCCCATTAGTTTCTTCATATCACTCATCCTTTCCTTTGTATTTTTCCAGTTTCGTTTATCCGTATTTTTATCCCGCAATATATCTTATCCTTTGCCGTACCCGTTTCGTTCCGTCTGATTTGCCGGATCCGGTTCAGACGCCGTACATGCATGTTCTCTTCCGTCCTCCCTTCTTCGGCATATTGCTCCTTCTGATCTCCTGTATGTTACAACCTATTTCGAGTTTCGTCAACTCTTTTTGCGTTTTATAAGGAAATTGTATCTCATTTCGATTAGTATAAAAAGGGTAATGTAAAACAGATAAGCGTACAGAGCTGACACTATTACAAAAAGACAGGAGGTACATCAATATGAGTTTTGGAACAAATTTACGTACTCTGCTTGGAGAACGGAGTATGACACAGAAAGAACTGGCGCATCATCTGAACATAGCCCCTTCCACGGTGGGAAGTTATGTTCAGAATATGCGCGAACCGGATTTCTCCACTTTGAAATCCATTGCAGCATATTTTAATGTCTCGATTGACTATCTGCTGGATTATACCCCGGGCAGGCTTTTGAACACGCAGGAACGGGAAATGCTGCGTATTTTCCGCTCTTTACCAGCGGAACACCAGCGCATCTGTACAGAGCAATGCAGGGCATTTATCCGGAACAGCTATTTAGAAAAAAAAGAGCAGGAAATATCCTCGTAGCAAACTTTAACAAACGCTCCTAAACGATATGCGTCCGATGGACTGTTTCCTGAACAGGGGATCAAAAATCAGCGAATAGGCCGCAGAACAGAAATGCAATCCAATCAAACACTCATCCTGTACCATTCCGCTTCTTTTTGCTTTGATCTTACTATATAACTCAATGTGTGTTTTGCTAACTCAATTCGGGTTTTTTCTTAAAAAAACGTTTTGCTGCCTGCTGCGGTACAGCAAAAGTCTGACCTTCCGTTATTTCCAGTAACCATAATACGTATCAAACAGCGCGTCATTATACGCATCCGCCCCGTCCACATTTGAACTCTGAAAAACAGGAGGCCTGTGCCCGTTTTGTACCAGCCTGTCGATTACGGAAGCAATCAGCGCCTGCGCCATGGCAATCCCGATCGCGTCGCTTGTCGGCCCTGTCGGCGTATCCAGCCCTTCAATCCGAAATGACGCGTCTCCCTTCTTCGCCCCGTTATCCAGCACGACATCTGCCAGCTCATACAGCTTTTTTCCGCTTGCATGGCGGGAAGCTGTCTGCGTGGAGTGTTCCATTGACGTCAGGGCAATCACCTTTGCGCCAATTTTTCCCGCTTCCAGCGCCATTTCCACAGGTACAATATTCCTGCCCGAATTGGACACAATCAGAATCGTGTCTTTTTCCTCCACCTTATGCAGCTTTAGCATCGCCTCCGCATATCCGCTCAGGCGCTCCAGCCAGGTGCTCTTATTGGGCATTTCATGCAGCATCAGCTCCGGCGGAAGAATCGCCTTTACATAAGCAAGCCCTCCGGCACGGATATAAAGCTCCTCCGCTATCATATGGGAATGGCCGGAGCCGAATACATAAAACCGTCCGCCTGCCAGACAGGACTGGCATACCAGCTCCGCCGCCCGTTCCAGCGCGTCTTCCTGCGTCTCGATCGTCTTTTCCAGAATTCCCGCAACATATTGCAGGTATTGTTTTGCAATTGCCATATCATTCTTCCTTTCCCGGCAGCTCCTCTGCCGCCCGCGCCGCAAACCGCATCAGCTGTTCGCCCTCTCCCCGCTGAAACGGGCTGCTTTGCGCCTCATAATAAAAACGGTCATAAGCGGCCTCATCCGCAAAATACCCTGCATATCCGTTGGCATATCCGATAAAATGCATCCGCCCGTCCCGCAGCGGGTTCGACAGCTCCGAAAACAGCTCCCCCGGTATGCATACGAAAACGTGCCGGTTGATCCTGACAAACTGCACCGGCACCTCATAACCGGACACGCTGTACGGCTTTTGGGCCAGCGCCAGACTCGATTCGGCGCCCTCCCGATACGACTCTAAAACCCGCAGGTATGCTCCGTCCGCTCCGTTTTGTTTCGCCTCCCTGAGCCGCTTGTTACACGCGTCAAGCCGTGCCTGCGCCTGCTTAATCCCTTCCGCCTGCTTCACCTTCAGCCGGCATGTGTTCCGGGCAGCCGCAAAAGCGCCGATTTTTACCGGCTTCGCCTGACTTCTCAGCGTTAAAAGCGCATCCTGAAATATCCGCCCGTACCGCAGCAGCTCTCCCTCATGACTGCCTCTGCGGGAAAACCGCGTGGAAATATCCCCGCAGCTCCCGTTGACAAACATACAGACCTCGTACCCCTGCTCTTTCATGCAGGCCGCGGCCGCTCCGGGAAAATCCGCGCTGATCCGCTCATTTGCGCCGTTTAGAACCGTCGGATGGCAGGCAAAGTGCCAAATCACTGCCCGTTTTCCTTCTTCCTGCTCCAAAAACGCCGCCGCAATCCGGTTATCCCCCTCCAGCTCGCGGCTGTTGCGGTTGTCCCCCACCTGCTCCAACGTACCCCGGGCGCACAGAACGGCCGTCCTTTTTAAGCCCGCAACGGCTTCCCGTAAAGCCTGCAGGCTGCTCTCTGCAATCTCCTCAATCAAAGCCGGATTCGTTTCCAGAAAAATCCCGACCGAAGGCGCAAGCAGCCCTTCCCCGGTCTTAAGTCCTCCGCCCGGTCCGGAATGCGTATGCGTCGCCGTAAACAGAAAATTTTCCTGTTTCAAATGCATTGCTTCCATGCCGTCTTTCATCCGGCGGATGATCAGCTCGTCCACCGCAATCAGATCAAACGCCAGAATCCCGTAAATCCCGTCCTCTCTCTGATACACCGCAGCTTTTACAAACAAGTCGTCCAGCACCGCCTCCGCCGTCCTCTTTGTTCCGAACCCGGCCAGGCCGACCGGAAGCGCGGGCGTGATACACTGCTGCGCAAATCCTGTCATTATCTCCATATCGGCACCTCCCGTCCGGCAGTTTTGCGGGCGCCTGTCCCTCTACTGCCGCATCTGCACGTCAATCTTCGTATAGGGAATTTCAATTCCCGCCTCATCAAACGCCAGCTTCACCTGCTCCGTCAGCCGCCACTTCGCATCCCAGTAATCCTCCGTACTGACCCAGATCCGAAGCCCCAGCTTCACCTCGCTTGCGCCAAGCTCCGACACAAACACCTGCAGTTCCTCCTTCGGCAGCCGGCAGGTCTCCGCTTCGGCAAGCTTGCGCAGGATATCTTTTGCAAGCTTTAAATCCGCCTCATACGCAATCCCGACCTCCAAATCGACCCGGCGCTTCTCACAGTGCGTCACATTCGTTAAGCTGCTGTTGGCAAGCGATCCGTTCGGAATCACAATCGTCTTGTGATCCGGCGTCAATAGCCTTGTATAAAAAATCGAAAGCTCCGCCACCGTCCCCTCGTTGCCGTGCGAATCCTCAATAATATAATCCCCGACCACAAACGGCTTTAACAGCATAATCAACACGCCGCCCGCAAAATTGGCAAGGCTTCCCTGCAGCGCAAGGCCGAGCGTCAGGCCCGCAGACCCGACGACTGCCACCACGGACGCCGTCGTCACGCCAAACAGCGTCAAAATAATAACCACCAGAATCGAAAATGAAAAATATTTTAACAGCGCGTCCAAAAACTGCCTGACGCCCATATCCGCTTCGGTGCGTTCCAGCCAGCGGCGCAGAATTTTGCGCGCCAGCTTAATCAGCTTGCTTCCGATCAGGTAAACCGCCCCCGCAAGCACAATCTGCAGCGCAAACCCCAAAAGCCCGGGCACTAAGCTTTCCAGCCATTCGCGTATCATCCCGGAATCCGTATTTTTCACCTGTTCCACAAACTGCCCGACTTCCTCAAGCGTCCGGGTTTCCGTCGTAAGCTCCGATAATTCCAAATCCATCGTATTCTCCCCTAAATTTCATGAATAAACAGCCCGCTGCGCAGCTTCGGCTCAAACCAGGTGGATTTCGGCGGCATCAGCTTCCCCGCGTCTGCAACGGCAAACAATTCTCCAATCGAAGTCGGATACATTGCAAAT
>CAMSEJ010000252.1 GCA_947057405.1 uncultured Roseburia sp. | reverse complement strand
CTAATCACCGGGGTATAATATTTTCCATCTTTTAATTATCCTTTTTTTTAAACCTTTTAAGATTTACTGTGGGTTTTTGTGCCGAATAAATTAAACGACGGCGATCTGACGACGGCATTCCGCCCGAATGAAACAAAAAACGGTTCTCTGATTTATCATATTTCCGACGAAAACGAGATTGGAAGGCTTAATATCCTGCAGAGCGGAAACGCCATCAGCAATGCGAAGGTGTCCGTCCGTACCGGGGCAGATACCTGGGTAGAGCTGGGCAGGTTAAATGAAAGTTTTACGGCATTCTATACGGCGGATTTGGAAAACGTGTATGATGTGAAGCTGGAATGGGAAGACATTGTCCCGACCATATATGAAATCATTACCCTGGTTCAGCCGGGCGACGTGTTGGATAAGAATATCAAAGACGCGCAGATCAAACTGAATGCGGCAAAAGCAGATGCGTCTGCCGCACAGGAAACGCTTACAGCCGTTTCCGCTGACGCTGCGGCGGCAGAAGGCAAAATTGCCGCAGCGGCATCCAAAGAAGATAAGCTTCGTGCCGAAATCGCATTTTACCAGTTAAAAGCGAAGGAAAGTGAAGCCAAAATTGTCCTGCTGGAGAAAAACAGCGTCAGCGCGGCGTGTGAAGCCCGTCTGGCCAGGGCCGAGGCGAAAAAGCTTGAGGTAGAAGGCTCCGAGGATGAAGCGGCGCAAAAGGAAGCGGAAGCCGATCAGCTGATAAAACAGGCGGATGCATATCTTGATGCAATTTCCGGCGAACGCGCTTTGCAGAGTGAAGCGGAACAGAAAGCAAAGGACAAACAAAACGAGCTGGAACAGCTGTTAAATACTCCGAAACCGCCGGTACCGGATTTGCCGAACCCGCCGGCTGGCGGAGGGGATCAGAAGGATCCGCAGCCGGTACAGCCGTCCGTAAAGAGCTTTCAGACCAAGACGTTAAAATATAAAGTAGTTAACGCTTCGGCCAAAACCGTGACCGTAACCGGACCGGTAAAGAAATCCCTGTCATCCGCGACGATTCCGGCGACGGTGAAGTACCGGGGCGTGACATACAAGGTTGTGCAGATAAAGGACAATGCGTTCAAAAACTGCAGAAAGCTGCAGAAGGTTACGATTGGCAGCAACGTAAAGAAGATTGGCAAGCAGGCATTTTCAGGGTGCGGCAAGCTGAAAACCATCAATATGAAAAAGGCTGCAAAGGTTACCTCGTTCGGGAATAAAGCATTCAGTAAGATTCATGCAAAAGCGACCGTAACCGTACCGGCCAAGAAACTCAAAACGTATAAAAACGCTTTGAAAAAAGCAGGGCTTCCGAAAAAAGCATCTGTTAAAAAATAAGAAATAAATACGGCGGAGATGAAACGGAATGGCTTCATCTCCGCCGTTTTGAAAGGAGAACGGCCTGTCATGCGGATTTTAATTGCAGAGGATGAAGTAGAGCTTGCCAGAGGGCTGAAATACTTATTGGAAAAGCATAAATTTACGGTTGATATTGTTCACAACGGTGCGGATGCGCTGGATTATTTTTGCAGCGCCGTGTATGATGCGGTTGTACTGGATATTATGATGCCGAAAATGAACGGCCTTGAGGTACTGGCAAATATAAGGAAGCAGCCGTCAAGCGTGCCGGTTATGATGCTGACGGCCAGAGCAGAAATTGAGGATCGGGTTGCGGGGCTTGACGCGGGCGCGGACGATTACCTTCCGAAGCCGTTTTCCACAAGGGAGTTTATTGCCAGAGTCAAGGCGCTGGCGCGCAGAAATCTGGGATATGCGGGAAACGTGCGTTCTTTTGGCAGCGTGGAGCTGGATTGCAACCGGTATGAGCTGACGTGCGGGACGCAGGCGCTGCGGCTGAATAATAAAGAATATCAGCTTCTGGATTTGTTTCTGCGGCATCCGCATTTTGTGTTTTCCACGGAGCATCTGCTGGATAAAGTATGGGGACAGGATTCGGACGCAGGCGTGGATGTGGTTTGGACGTACATCGGATTTATCCGTAAGAAGCTGAAAACACTGGGAGCGGATATCGAAATCAGAACCGTCCGGGGAGCCGGATATTCACTGGAGGAAAGCGGATGTTAAGGAAGATGCAGCAGCGTTTCATCCTGGCGGCAATGGCGGCATTCGGAACCGTTATGCTGTTTTTAGCGGCCGGGATTAATCTGATTAATTATTCCGTTACTACGGCAGCTTCCGACAAAATGCTGGACGGAATTGCGGAATATGAGCAAATAAAGGTGTCGCTGCCGCCGGAGCGGCGTCCGATGATTTCGGAAATGCCCTGGGCGAGGGGACCGGAAGCAGACTTTACGACAAGATTTTTTGCGGTGCACTGTAATCGGGACGGGGAGGTACTGTTTGTTTCGCGGGATCATATTTCCGCTCTGGATGAGGAGACCATTTGGCAGTATGCCCGAACAATACTTGCAGAGGGGAAGGAAAAAGGGTATTACAGGGAGTACCGTTTTAAAGTCTGGAAAGAACAGACAGGCAGGATGGTGATTTTTCTGAATGTATCCAGGGAGCAGCAGTTTATTTCTTCCCTGTTTTTTGGCACGGTTTTCATTGCAGGGTTCAGCCTGCTTGTAGTATTTGTCCTGGTGGTTCTGTTTTCCCAAACGGCAATCAGGCCATATATCAGCAATATGGAGCGGCAGAAGCGGTTTATCACGGATGCCAGCCATGAATTAAAAACGCCCCTGACTTCGATTGCGACCAGTGCGGATATTATTGCGATGGAATGCGGGGAAAATGAGTGGATTTCCAATATACAAAAGCAGACGGTGCGTCTGGCGCATCTGGTGGAAAGCCTGGTCACGCTGTCAAGATTTGAAGAGGGGACGCCGTTTTCGGAGCAAACAAAATTTTCGTTCAGCGAGGCTGCATGGGAAACCGCAGAGCCTTTTGCCGCCGCTGCAAAGGCGCAGGGAAAAACATATGTGGAGCATATTGAGGAGAATCTGGAATTTACCGGGGATCGCGCTTCTGTTCAGCGGATGATATCTGTTTTGCTGGAGAATGCCGTGAAGTATTCGCCGGAACACGGAGAGATTCGTCTGGATATTTACCGCAGGCACGGGAAACTTGGCATGGAGGTTTTTAATACCTGTAATCTGCCTGAGGGGACAGAATTAAACCGCCTGTTTGACCGTTTTTATCGTCCGGATGAATCCCGGTCCGCAGCCAGCGGAGGATTTGGGATCGGGCTGTCCATTGCGCAGGCGGTGGCGGAAGCGCATGGCGGGACAATAACGATTAAACGCCCGGACGAGAAGACTGTTTTGTTTAAAGTGGTTTTCTGAGTGCGGGACAGTTATGGGGGCGGGTAATTTTGGTTTTGTGCCGTCGGAAAGAGGCTGCAGCAGAGGGAGAGACAGCCTCTTTTTTTGTGCACAGAAAATTCATAGTTTTTTTCAGGTTCATTTCAGGTAGGCTTTTTATAATATATGATATCGAAACCGTATGCGGCAAAACCGTAAGAACACAGAAAGGAAAAAATTATGGAACAGCAGAAGCGTTACAGGCATGAACTGAAATACGTCATAAACCGCTTGCAGTATCTGGAATTAAGAAGCAGGCTGAAAGCCGTTATGAAGCCGGACCGGCACGTCAGGGAGGACGGAACATACCGGATACGCAGTATTTATTTTGATAACGGCTCGGACAAGGCGCTCAGAGAGAAAATGAACGGGGCTTTGAAACGGGAAAAATTCCGTATTCGGTATTACAATGACGATTTTTCGCATCTTATATTGGAAAAGAAGATGAAATACAATAGCCTGTGTATGAAATTTGACGCGCGGCTGACAAAGGAAGAATGCATCCGGCTGTTAGAAAAAGACACGGCGTGGATGTGCGGACATCCTTCGTCGCTGGTGCAGGAGTTGTATACGAAAATGCGGTATCAGATGCTGCGGCCAAGGGTTTTAGTGTCTTACATACGGGAACCGTATATATACCGGGCGGGAAATGTGCGGATTACGTTTGATTTTGATATACGGACAACGTTATATCACAGGAAATTTTTGGAGGATGAGGTGCATGATATCCCTGCGGCAAACGGGCCGGACGAAATTGTTTTGGAAATCAAATACGATGCATTTTTGCCGGAGACGA
>CAMSEJ010000251.1 GCA_947057405.1 uncultured Roseburia sp. | reverse complement strand
GCGCAAGTGTTTCCGGCAGCGTGAGCGCATCAATGAGTGCGTCGGCAAGCACCAGCACAGAAGCAAGTGAAAGCGCAAGTGTTTCCGGCAGCGTGAGCGCATCAATGAGTGCATCAGCAAGTACCAGTGCGGAAGCAAGTGAAAGTGCAAGTGTTTCCGGCAGCGTAAGCGCATCAATGAGTGCGTCGGCAAGCACCAGTGCAGAAGCAAGTGCGAGCACAAGTACATCAGCAAGTGCCAGCATATCCATCAGCACAAGTGAAAGTGCGAGCGCATCAATGAGTGCGTCGGCAAGCACCAGTGCAGAAGCAAGTGAAAGCATAAGTGCATCAGCAAGTGCGAGTACATCCGCCAGCATGAGTGCATCGGCAAGCGAAAGTGCAGCATCCAGTACCAGCGCAAGCACATCTGCAAGCCAGAGCACCAGCGTATCGTCCTCTGAAAGTGCAAGCACCAGTGCGAGCACATCCACAAGCGAGAGTCAGAGTACATCAACCGGAGGCGCTGCAGAAGAACCGGATCGGAGCGCAACGGAGAATGACGATACATTACCTGCTCAGGGCAACAGAGGAGATCAGGCGATTTCCGGAATGCCGACACTGACTCTGCCTGCGGCACCGGCACCCACAGCGCCGGCAGCGCCCGCAGCACCGGCAGCACCGGCAATCGTGACAGCTACGACAACTACGACAACTACGACGACTGTACAGGATACAGCGGCCGCTGACAACGTAGCCATTCCGGATGACGAGGTACCGCTTGCGAATCCATTGGATGACAATGCCGGAGATCTGCTTGAACTGGCAGACGACGAAGTACCGCTTGCCGTTACGACAGACGATGAAGACACGGGCCTCACAGAAGTAAAAGATGAAGAAGTACCTCTTGCGGCAGTAGGCCAGACAGAGCAGCCCACCAAGCATGGCTTCTGGTGGTGGATTATTCCCGTTATTGCAGCAGTTACGGGTAAAACAGCATACGACAAGAAACATAAGAAAGGAATTTTTGCGGAAAAAGCAAACGCAAATAATTCCGGCAGGTCTGATAAGTAATCATCAGACAGCCATACGGCAGGGACAAGGCAGTCGGCAATAGCCGGCTGCCGGCTTCCTGCAAAAATATAATTTTGGGAGAACATTTTGTCACAGACAGTTAAAAAGAACACTACAACCAAATATAAGCTTATTTATACCGGCATAATTCTGTCAGTATATATTCTGGGACGCTCGATTCCCCTGTACGGCATAGATACGTCCGTTTTTTTACATCAGACAGTGAATGCGGAAGAATTGCTGATGCAGACAATTGGCGGGGACATATACCGTTCCTCGGTGTTTGCACTCGGTATTTCACCCTATATGATTTCCTCCCTGCTGGTTCAGATTGTTATGGCATGCAGGGACAATAAAAAGAGAGCAGGCATTTCCCCCAGGAAAATCAATCAGGTATCACTTGCGCTTACACTGATCCTTGCAGTGATCCAGGCATTGTTTCAGGTACAGCAGCTGAAATTTAAAGCGGCGGCAGATATGCTGCCCGCGGTAAAATCCATTGCTGCCCTGGAAATGGTAACGGGAGTTCTGCTCATCCTGTGGCTTTGCAGCCGAAATAAAAAATACGGGTTCGGCGGGCAGACTATCGTGATTTTAGTCAATATTTTAGACGGAATCCTGACAACCATAAGCAGGCATACATTCAAAAATCTGGCAGTTCCCCTGCTTTTGTCATTTGTCATGGTCATTGTTATTATTATCATGGAAAATACGGAAATGCGGATTTCGGTACAGCGCATTTCCATACATAATATATATGCAGATAAAAATTATATGGCAGTCAAATTAAATCCGGTAGGCGTTATGCCGGTTATGCTTTCTACGGCGTGCTTCATGCTGCCGCGCCTGATTGTAACGGGGCTTCGGCTGGCATTTCCGGGACATCCGGGCGTTATCTGGTGGCAGGAAAACTTAACGCTTACCAGACCGCTTGGAATTGCGGTTTATATTGTCGTCTTGTACCTGCTTACGGTTATCTTTTCTTTGGTATTCCTCGGACCGGGAGATATTACGGAGCAATTTTTAAAAAGCGGAGACAGTATTGTGGATTTACATGCCGGGCGTGATACGAAACGTTATCTGGCCAGGGTAATGTACCGGCTGAGCTTTTTGAGCGCAACCGTAATGGGAATCTGCCTTGGCGGTTCGCTGGCGCTGCAGCTTAAGGGGGGCATAGACAGTACCCTTGGGATGCTTCCGTCGTCGATCATGATGCTGACCGGCGTGTGGTGCAACCTTTACCAGGAAGCGATTGTAGTCCGGGATTACGATGCCTACCGGCCGTTTATTTAAGAGATATGCTGCGGCAGAACGAACAGGATATACGGATTTGCATTTTACGGAAAGCAGGTATTGATTGGAAATGGAGAAACAACAGGTAAAACGTAGTACCAAAGAGGCAATGTTATATTTTATTCCGGCCTGGTATCAGGAGGGTCAGTGGTGTGAGAACGAGCAGAGCTGGTATGCAAGGCGTATGCGCTCGGAATTTGACGACACGGTAAAGCAGATACAGCTGTTTCACCGCAGCAAGGCGCTTCCGTACCGGATCCTGCTGCTGAGCTTTACGCCGAACTTCCGCCATTTTTTGCACAGGCAGGGGGTGTTTCATGCACCGTACTGGTCCTGCTTTGACGCCATCCAGGGGATCCGGAAAAGAAAGCCGGCGGTTTTTTCGTTTCACAACTTAAACTGGCCGGACGGGATAGAATTTATCTATACCCCGTTTGTCGTAACCGCCTGGCTGTCCGGGAAAAAATATGCACAGATTTCATTTGGGGAAGACGGCAACCCAATCCGGGTGGAACTGTACCAAAACGGCGTGATCAGCCGCCGCAACAGCTACGACGACCGGGGGTTTGTCTCTTCCACGGTTCTTTACCAGGATGAAAAACCGCTGTACGAGGATTATTTGAACGAAGACGGGAAATGGAAGCTGCGCTGTTTTGCATCGGACGGGCATGTGCAGATCAATCCCCAATATCCGGAATATCTGATTACATACCAGGGAGAGGAGCTGAAAAAGCCGTTTTCCAGGCTGGTGTACCGTGACATCGGCGAGGTGATTGCCGAGGTGTTTGCGGCTTATTTGGATCTGACCGGGGAGTCGGATATTTTCTGCGCTGCAATGCATGAGCGGCACGCCGGGCTGCTGGAGAACGCGCTGCGGGGAAAAAAGACGGTCCTTTCCTTTTTTGGGGACCGATATCCGCTCGGAGTGCACGCAAAAGGCTCTGACATGATCGGGCGCGCCGATTATGTGATAGCGGATTCCAAGGAGAATGTAAGGAACATAAAAGACCGGGAAGGGAGTTCGGTTATAAAGATCACAGACATTTCACCGTATGACTCCAGGGTGGATCTGGGCATCAGCCAGCAGTTAAATGTGCAGAATATCCTGGTTCCGGTGGACGGGTTGGAGGACGGCGTATTTACATATCTGATACGGCAGCTTGGGGAGTATTTTGCGGAAAACGGCGATGCGCGGGTACATCTGTTTACCCGGAAGGCGGATTACGGCTGGGATGAGCAGCTTTTGGAAAAAACAAGGGCTGTGCTGCGGCAGGCAGGGCTGACAGAAGACTGGGCAGTCAGGGAAAAAGCCCCGGTGATAGCGGAAAATAACGTGGATGAAACGGAAAGCGTGCCGGTGAAATTTTTTGTGGAGCAGTGCGTAAGCGAACTGGAGATCAGCAAGTGCATGCGCGAACAGAGGCTGATTGCGGATTTGCGTAAGGCGCCGGATCTGTACCTGCAGATTACGGCAATCAGTATGGGGATACCGCAGATTGTACGGACAGGGACCGAGTTTGTGGAGCACGGGAAAAACGGTATGATTGTTAGGGACATGCCGCAGCTGCGCGGGGCATTGACGCATTTTCTGGCAGGGCTTGCAAACTGGAACCAGGCTATGGTATGCGCTTATGAACTGGGCAAAAAATATACGACAGACAGGCTGATTGAAAAGTGGAAGGAGGTGTTTGGTTCTCTTGGATAAGATTCGGGTGTTGCAGCTGGGGGATGAAAATTGGAGCGGGATTTATACGCTGCCGGAAACGGTGGAGTGGGAGTATGCCGAATCGTT
>CAMSEJ010000250.1 GCA_947057405.1 uncultured Roseburia sp. | reverse complement strand
AGTCAGTGCAGATCCAAGCGAAACGGCATGGTTGACAGTGTCTATGTATGAGCTTGAAGTATATCCGGATGAAATCCCGGATACCAGTACGGATCTGGAGAAACTGGTTGAAGACATTCAGGCGCCTCAGATCAATAAAGGCGATAAGAAAGTTGCCATGCCGCAGGGACTTCCGCAGGGCGTATCTGCAGGCCTTTTTGCAGATTACGAGCAGGTAATCGGGGGCGACGGCACAATTTATACGCCGCTTGAGGACAAGGAAGTTAAGTTGTTCTATGAACTGACCGAAGGGGACAGCAAAGCGCAGACCGTTGAATTTACCGTTACTGTCCCGGGACAGTACAGCGCGGGTTCCGGCTCCAATGAAAAACCGGCGGTGATTCCGGAGCTTCAGGAATGGCACGGTAAAACCGGCATTTATGCCGCACCCGCATCTGCCCGGATCCTTGTTTCGAATCAGGAGCTTATGGATGTGGCAAACGCGTTTCGGGCGGATTATGAAGAAGTGACAGGGCTTGCGATCAGCGAAGTAAAAACGGGTACAAAAGCAGATGCAAGGCTGGGAGATTTCTATTTTTCACTTTCCGCAGGCGGAAAAGGCCTGGGGAAAGAAGGCTATACCATGGATGTGGACGATGCCGTATATGTAGAGGCAGAGGAATCCACAGGCGCATACTGGGCGACCAGGACCATCCTGCAGATTTTAAAACAGACGGGCGGAACGATATCAAAGGGGCTTGTACGGGATTATCCGAAGTATGAAGTTCGTGGGTTCAGCTTTGACGTGGGCAGGAAGCCTTTTACACTGGATGCGGTAAATCAGTTTGCCAAGAACATGGCATGGTATAAAATGAACAGCTTACAGCTTCATTTAAGCGATAACCTGATATTCCTTGAGGATTATCCGACTCAGGAAGACGCGATTCGGGAAGCATACGGCGGAATGCGCCTGCAGTCTGATGTAGTAAGCCAGGACGGAAATACGGCAACGTCGGAAGATATGTACTATACGAAAGACGAATTTCGTAAGCTTGTTAAGGACAGCAGGATGATGGGCGTGGATATCGTACCCGAATTTGACATGCCGGCTCATGCATGGCCGTTTATGAAGGCATTTCCGGAATACAGGACAAAGTTGAATGTAAACAATGGTCAGCGTTACAGGATTGACGAGCTGGATCTTTCCAACCCGGAAACGACGGAGTGGGCGAAATCAATCTGGAATGATTATATGGAAGGATCGGATCCGGTGTTTGACGAGGAGATGACACTTCATATCGGTACAGATGAATATCATGGGACAGCAGGTCAGGCAGGCATTGAAGAATTTCGTAAATTTTCGGATGATATGATCAAATTCGTACAGAGCAAAGGCCGTAAAGTCCGCATGTGGGGCAGCCTTTCCAATAAAAAAGGTACAACACCGGTTGTTTCAGAAGGGGTACAGCTGAATATCTGGAACACAAGCTATGCTAATCCGGTAGACATGTATAATTTGGGATTTGATCTGATCAATACCTTAGAAGGGCCGAACTATATTGTGCCTGCAGCAGGTTACTACAACGATTATATCAATGCACAGAGTATTTATAATACATGGAAGCCGAATGTAATCGGCAGCTTAAATGCCAAAGCGGGCGACGACCAGATTTTGGGCGGCTGCTATGCAATCTGGCATGACAGCATTGACACCCGTGCGAACGGGATTTCCCAGTATGATTCTTTTGACCGGTTCTTTGCTCCGCTTCCGGCGTACAGCGCCAAGCTCTGGGGAGAAGCGCAGGATAGGGATTACAAAGGGTTAACCCAGGTTGCTTCCAAAACAGGAACGGCTCCCGGCACGACGCTTTACGGTGAGACCGATTATGCAACGGCAACCGTTGTGGATTATGGATTTGACGGTGCCGTAACAAAAGATTCCAGCGCAAACGGATTTGATTTGGCAAATCCGGTAAATGCAGCGCAGGTAGCTGCAGGTAAGGGCAAAGCGCTTCAGTTAAAAGGCGGCGCAAGTTATGTTGAGACACCGCAGAATTTGGATTTAATCGGGGAATCCGCTGTTCTTACCATGCTGGTAAAAATGGATGCAGACGCTCAGGGCGAGCAGATTATCTGTGAATCCAAAGATGAGTTTGGTACATATGGTACCTATGCGTTTAAGGCTTCCCAGAAAAATACGGGGAAGGTAGGGTTCTCAAGGGAAGGATATGATTTCTCCTTCGATTATGAGCTGCCGAAGAACGAATGGCATGTCCTGACGTTCAAAAGTGGGAAAGATTCCGTAAGTCTGTATGTAGACGGCGAATTTGTGGACAATGATCCGGATATCTACTTTGCGAATCATCCTACCATCGAACTGACGCCGGCTTTTACGGCAGATAACCGCAATATCAAGAAAGTTGCAACGATGATGGTACCGCTTGGCCGTATCGGAAGCAAGACAAACAGCTTTAAGGGACAGATTGACTATATCACGGTAACCGGACAGAAGAAGCCTTCGGGGGACTACGGCATGATTTCGCGTGACGGATGGACGGTAGACGCCTGCTCTACACATGCTTCAGAAGGATCAAAAGAAGCAGTCATCGACGGCGACAATTCAACATACTGGCATCAGGATTATGCAGGCGATAACGAAATCACAGACGAGCATCACTGGTTTGAAGTAACCTTGCCGGAAGCAAAGGAAATCAACAAATTGTCCTATCTGCCGAGGCAGGACAGCTCCAACGGACGGATTTATGAGTACAGCATTATCGTAACCGGGGAAGACGGTAAGACGGTAACCGTTGCGGATCATGAAATATGGGGCAGCGACAACAGCTTAAAGACAGCCGAATTTGGCAAAATTAAAGCAAAAAAAGTGAAGCTTCAGATGCACAGAACAGAAGGCAACCATGCTACGATTGCAGAATTAAAGCTCTATGAGCCGGTGGATGAAAAATCCTTTAAAACGAATCTGGATCAACTGTTAAAGAGCTGTGCTTCTTACCAGCGGCATAATTATGCAGAATATGGCTGGAATGTATTTTTGGGTGTAAAGGCCGAAGCCGAACGGATCTTAAACTTCAACGGCAGTACGACATCGGATTATCAGTACGCATATGAGATTCTTGAGGCAGCTATCGACAGCATGACCTCCTTAGAAAATATGGACGCTGCAGCAAAAGGCCGTTACAATCTGATTTCTACCATTGCGGATGCAGAAAAAGCACTGCAGAATACGGAAATCTATACGGCAGAGTCTGTTGCCGCATACAGTAAAGCCGTTGCAGACGCAAAGGCGATCCTGCAGAATGCCAATGCGACAAAGGATGAAATCAATGCAGCCCGCCTTGCAATTGAGAATACGAGGCTGGTTACAAATGAAGGCGCAGTAAGGGCTGAGCTTGAAAAAGCAGTGGAAGATGCCAAAAAGAAGCTTGCAAATACTGCCGGGTATACAGAGGAATCCGTATCTGCGTTACGGCAGGCGTTAAGTGCTGCCGAGAGCGTACTTGCAAAGGGCAGCGCAACACTGACCGAGCTTACCAATGCACTTACGGCATTAAAAGGAAAAGAGCTTGTACAAAAGGCTCCGGACAACGGTGTGCAGCCGCCGCAGGCGACACTGGAAAACGGCCAGAAGGCAACGGTAGGCGGAATCCAGTATAAGGTTACCAATGCAGATAAGAAAGAAGTTACGATTGTAAAAGGCAAAAACACGGCAACTGTTAAAATCGGCGCAACCGTGGCAATCAATGGCATCACATGCAAAATTACCGGAATTGCGAACAATGCATACAAAAACAGCAAGAAGGTAAAGACGGTAGTGATTGGCAGCAATGTAACAAGCATCGGCAAAAATGCATTTACAGGTTGCAGCTCCATGACGGCAGTTACTCTTGGTAAAAATGTTAAGACGGTTGGTGAGAAAGCATTCTATAACTGCAAGAAGTTAAAGAAAGTGGTTGTACAGGGCAAAAAAGCACCGTCCATTAAGAAAAATGCATTTGGGAAAACTGCAAATAAGGTCACGGTACAGGCAAAGAGTCTGAGTAAGAAGGCGCGTGCGTCATTATTGGATAAGATGAAAAAGACAGGTAAAATGTCCAAACAATCTAAAATAGATCGGAAGAGCACACGTCTGAACTCCAGTCACATGGCATGATCT
>CAMSEJ010000249.1 GCA_947057405.1 uncultured Roseburia sp. | reverse complement strand
CGGAGCCGCCATACGTCTTGGAGCCGGCGCTGCGCCGGCGCTGCCTGCTTCTTCTACGGTTACATCATAAACATTTCCATTTACAGTAATTGTATAATTTTTCATTTAAAATATCCTCCTAAATTTTAATTGATTTTATCTTCTGCGGATCGAACGTACTACAAATCCGTCCGTAGAAGTCCCTTCCGCCGCCGCGATCGCTGCGGCAATAACTGCGATCAGCTCGCCGTCGTCTGTCTGCTGTGCTTCCTGCTGTACTGCAGCCTGCGGCGCAGGCGCGATTTCCTTTGCGGGAACAGCCGTCTGTTGCGCTTTCTTTTTCTCCAGATACGGGAAAATATTAAAGCAGAAAATCAGCAGGCAGATGATAATCAAAACTGCAAATACAACCAGAATTCCCATAATCGTATTCATCAGAGCCTTTGACATTTTCTCGCCTACGGAGAATACGGCGTCAAGCGTAATGTCTTCAACCTCCATGGAATGGTATGTATACACATACGTCAGGATAATCTCCCGTTTTTCCATTTTCAGCGTCTGCGCCGCCGTCAGTGTTTTGCCGGATTTCGTAACTACAAAGTCTCCAAAATCCACAAAAGTTCCGTACTCCGCAACGGCTTCGTCCCATCGGTTGATTAAATTTACAATCATTTCGGCACCGCCCTGCTGGTAATATGCCTTGTCTTCTGCCGACATATAAGTCAGGGTCTGCACTGTCCCCTGGCAGTTTGCTTTCAGTTCTTCATAAGAAACGCCATTGTAATCAGCTGTCGCAGGATCCGTTTGTGAACATGCTGCCAGGCCAAGAAGCATCAGGCACAGGGCGGCAATCAGAACTATTTTTTTCTTCATGAAACTTCACCTTTCTATTATTTTGTAGCATGTTTTTTGTAGGAATCGGAATCGCACTTGGTATAGAGCATTTCAAACGCCGCTACCAGGTATTTTCTGGTGTCTTCCGGTTCAATGATGAGATCCACATAGCCGCGCCTTGCTGCGGAAAGCACGCTTGACTGCAGCTTGTCGTATTCCTTTGCCTTTTCCGAAAGCGTATCCGCACCTGCATCCGGGTACATGATTTTGGCCGCTAACTCAGCTTCCATCATACCGATTTTGGCTTCTGGCCATGCATAAACCAGATCTGCGCCGACTGATTTGGAATTCATGGAAACATAAGCACTCCCGTAAGCCTCCCCGACAATCAGGTTGACCTTCGGCACATCTGCAGACGTAAACGCGCAGGTGAGGCGTGCCATGGATTTGGCGAGGTTGTGCTCGGAGCAGACACCTGCCTTATAGCCCCTGACATTGGTAAGAGACAGTACCGGGATATCAAACGCGTCGCAGAAGGTAACAAATTCCGCCGCCTTATTTAAACCTCTTGCCGAAAGGACATTCGCAAATTCCGCCGTCTTCTTGCCTTCTTCATCGTAAAGCTCGGTGCAGTTGGCGACTGAGCCGACGGTCGTGCCGTTTAAGCGGATAAATCCGGTTACCATGTCTCTGGCATAGTCTTTTTTCGTCTCAAGGAAAATATGATCGTCTGCAATTTCAGACAATACATAACGCGGATCGCCTTTCATCCCGGATAAGTTTTCGCAGGCGCGGTTCAAATCGTCTGCACATTCTTCTGTCAGGCCGCCCATTCCGCTGTTGTCCGGAAGCATACATACCAGGGCGCGGACAGACTCCAAAATCTCGTCTTCCGTGCCGATTGCATCTACGCATCCGGTCTCTTTGGACTGATATTCCGCTGCGGAGGTATCGCATTTGTCGGTGCGGTTGCCCGGTATTGCGTTCGGGGAATTGACAAACATCCTGCCCTTCGCAGCTTCAATGTAAGTAAAGTCGCAGAGTGCCGGAACCGTGGCAAGTCCGCCGCCGCAAGTGCCGAATACCGCACAAATCTGCGGGATTACACCGGATGCTGCCGCTTCTTTCGCATAAATCTGCCCCAGCCCGTGCAGCGCATCCACAGATTCCTGGAGACGGATCCCCGCACAGTCCAAAAAGCCTATCACCGGCGCACCCATCTTCATTGCCATGTCGTATACTGAGGCAACCTTTTTTGCATGCATTTCACCGATTGTCCCGTTTAATACGGATGCGTCCTGGCTGTATACAAATACCAGGTTGCCGTCAATCAAGCCGTGGCCGGTAATTACGCCATCAGAAGGTGTGTCCGTATTCGACAAGTTAAAATCCGTGCTTCTTGCTGTGACGAGAGAACCAATTTCCATGAAACTGTTCTCGTCGAGTAACTTAACAATACGCTGCATTGCCAAGCCGTTGTTCGTACTGCTCATTTTTTGCCCTCCATCTATCATTTTGTAAAGTTTAAATATTTCCACAGCGTTTATTGTATATAATTTCAAAATTTTTTTAAATAGTTTTTCTGATTTTTCTCGGTTTTATAGCGGATTGCTTGCAGGCAGCTGTCTTGCCGCAGCAGCTGATTAAGCAAAACGCCTTCCCAAACCGGAGAATGATCCGGCGGAAAGGCGTTTCGTTACATAAAAAGATAATTGAAATACGCAGATTTACCCGGATGCATCAGCGTTGGGGATAATCTGGAAGAAACTGCCCTGATTGAATATCTGCAGATTCCAATGTCCGGCAGAAAATAAGCCTCTGACCTGCTATATTGGCTGAGAACTGCGCAGTTGCAGGCTGAACCGTTACGATTTTTTCCTTTCGGCCAGGGGTATATTGACATATTTTTTACAAGGGTGTATTATTTAGACAGATATTGGCGGCATATGCCGCTTAAAACCGCTTCGCGGAGTGGGGCACTCTACGAAAACCGCAGACTGCTTCACCGGCGCTGCCAATACCGCAAAAAACTGTGGCAAAGCACACCCTGCCCTTTGCCACAGTTTTCTTGCGTTCTCTCCCGCTACACTCTTGCCATTCCGTCCACACTCAGTACCACGCCTGTAATATAAGAAGCTTCTTCCGAAGCCAAAAATACAAATGTATTGGCGATATCCTCCGGTTTGCCCAGACGGCGCAGCGGAATCTGTCTTATCATCGGATCAATCACTTCCTTTGGAACGGCCTTCATCATATCCGTTTCCGTAATTCCCGGCGCAACCGCATTCACGCGGATCCCTTTCGGTCCCAGTTCACGGGCCAGAGAAAGTGTCATACCGTTTACCGCAAATTTAGACGACGGATACGCAAACCCGCTTGGCTGCCCGCAGATACTGACTACGGAAGACGATGTCAATATAACGCCGCTGCCGCATTTTTCCATATACCCGCAGGCAGCATGAGAAGCGTTGAACACTCCCTTCAGATTCAAATCCATCACCTGATCAAACGTTTCTGCCGTATACCCGGCAAAAGGCGTACTTTCCGAAATTCCCGCATTATTCACCAGAATATCTATGCGTCCGTATCGTTTGGCGACTTCCCCAAACGCGGCGTGCACCGCTTCAAAATCCGCCAGTTCCGGGCTGATCCCTTCTGCCTTAGCATCCGGATATTTCTCCCGCAATTTACTCACCGCACGTTCGGCATTCGCCCGGGTACTCGCAGTAAGAATCACCACGGCCCCTTCCTCCAGAAACCTGTCTGCCGTAGCAAATCCGATACCGCGGCTGCCTCCGGTGATAATCGCAACCTTGTCTTTTAGCCTCATGAACAATCCTCCTTGTTTAGAATCCGGTTACTGCCCGGCATTATCCGGCGGATTTTTCTGAATAACCGGATATCCGTTCCCCTGCGCGTCAGTTGTAATTTCATTCATATGCTCCTTGTTAGAATGCTTTTTCTTCTCGTTTATAATACCGCTTTCCCATGCGCTTTTGGGCGCTGTCCGGATACGCTTGTCTCTATCAGTTACTTTCATTTTGTCCTCCTGAATTATGATAGAATTATTATAACCGAAAAAAGAAAAAATATAAAAAGCGCAAAGGGGTAGCGAAACAATGAACCCGCCACAAGAGCTGTAATACGTTAAAACCTCACCTTAATATAAGCCTTAATCTCTTCCACACATTTCAAAAATCCCAGCTTACTGCTGTTTAAGCAAAGATCATAATTCCGCGCATCCGTCCAGTCCCGTCCCGTATAATGCTTATAAAACTCCGCCCGGTACTTATCCGTCTTTGCGATAAACAGATCGGAAGAGCACACGTCTGAACTCCAGTCACATGGCATG
>CAMSEJ010000248.1 GCA_947057405.1 uncultured Roseburia sp. | reverse complement strand
TAGCGCGATATTTGCACCGAATTCGGTCAACGTAGCCCGCTACGCCTCCCTTATTCGGTACAAATCTCCCACTAAGTAGGTCGCACATCTGTCAGAAAGCATTTTTCAAACACGCTCTAGGAGACGAATGTGAAAATAAACATAACAGACGTACTATCTATAGAAAACATGACAGCGGAGCGCCGGATTGATCCGGGGATTGACACATTCTGCTCGAAACTCGGCAGTTTCCCTATCACCGGCAAAACACCTTTTACGCTGCATCTTGAGAACCGGGAGAACAAACAGCTTCTGATCTCGGGAGAAACGGACGTAACGGTTGCAGTTCCTTGCGACAGGTGTTTGGAAGAAGTACCGGTCCGGTTTCGGATTACCATCGACCGTACCGTCCCGATTGGGGATACGGACGATGGAGAAGAAGCGGAGGATACCGGTTATTTGGCAGGGACCAGCTTGGATGTAGACAGGCTCATCCATGATGAAATCCTGGTAAACTGGCCGATGAAGGTTTTATGCAGCGAAGGCTGCAAAGGCATCTGCAGAAAATGCGGTGTCAATTTAAACCATGAATCCTGCGCATGCGACAGGACGGAGCCAGATCCGAGGATGGCAGCGATCCAGGATATATTTAATCAATTTAAGGAGGTGTAATCGATGTCTATTTGTCCAAAGAACAAATCTTCCAAAGGAAGAAGAGATAGAAGAAGGGCGAACTGGAAAATGACGGCCCCGACGTTGGTAAAATGCAGCAAATGCGGCGAATTAATGGTTCCTCACAGAGTCTGCAAAAGCTGTGGTTCTTACAATAAGAGAGAGATCATTCCACAGGATTAATTTTAGCATGAAAATCAATGGCCTGGCGCTGCCGGGCCCGATAACGTGAGAGGTGAAAGAGATGAAAGAGGGAATCCATCCAGATTACTACCAGGCAACGGTAACGTGCAACTGCGGCAATACATTTGTTACAGGTTCAACAAAGAAAGAGATCCACGTTGAAATCTGTTCCAAGTGCCATCCGTTCTATACCGGCCAGCAGAAGGCTGCCATGGCGCGCGGACGTATTGACAAGTTTAACAGAAAATACGGCATGGGCCAGCAATAATATATGGTATGTAGTAAGGGTTGAGGTTAATGTTACAATTTAATCTCAACCTTTTTTGAATACAATTCGGAGAGAAAATATGAAATATTCAGATATCGGCGGACAGGCGGTTATGGAAGGCGTCATGATGAAAAACGAGGAAAAGTATGCCATCGCCGTCCGTAAGCCCGATCAGGAAATTGTTGTGGAAGCTTCGGAATATCCGGGAATCATCAAGAATAAAATAATCCGCAATCTGCCCGTCTTGCGCGGGATTTTCCGGTTTGTGGGCTCTTTGGTGCTCGGAGTCCGGTCGCTGACCTTTTCCGCTTCTTTTTTTGAGGAGGAAGAAACGGAGGCGGACGGGAAAAAAGAGGATGCGGCTATGGGGATTACGGTTGCCATAGCGCTTTTGCTTGCGGTCGGAATTTTTATCGTGCTGCCCTATGGTATCTCCCTGCTGTTTTCTAAGGCGGTTTCTTCTTTTTTTCTTACCTCTTTGATTGAAGGGGTGATCCGTCTTACGATTTTTGTGGGCTATGTGGCGGGTATTTCCCTTCTGCCGGACATCCGGCGCGTCTATATGTACCACGGCGCGGAGCACAAATGCATCAACTGCATCGAAAACGGCATGGAGCTTAACCTGGAAAACGTGCGGAACAGCTCCAGGCAGCACAAGCGCTGCGGGACGAGTTTCCTGCTGATTGTTATGATGATAAGTATCCTGATTTTTATGCTGATCCCGTTAAAATCCAGGCTGCTGCGTCTTCTGGTGCGGCTTTTGCTTATCCCTGCCATTGCAGGCATATCGTATGAATTTATCCGCTTAGCGGGCAGAAGCGACAACCCGGTGATCAACTTTTTGAGCAAGCCGGGGCTGCTTTTGCAGAAGCTTACCACCCGAGAGCCGGATGATTCTATGATCGAAGTTGCGATTGCATCGGTAGAAGCGGTATTTGACTGGAAAGCGTTCTTGAACGAGCAGAACGGAGAGCAGCCATGACCTACCGAAACGCATTTGAAACGGGATGCCGCCTGCTGTCCGGGCACGGGATCGGGGACGCCGGAACGGATGCCTGGCTTTTGCTTTCCGCCGCCTGCGGAATTGATCGGAATTTTTATTATCTGCATATGCAAGACCCCCTGGATCCGGTGGCGGAAACGGTGTATGAAGCGTTTTTAGCACGGCGTGCCGCACATGTGCCGCTTCAGCATATTACGGGGGAGCAGGAATTTATGGGGCTGAATTTCCTCGTCAGTCCCCATGTGCTGATTCCAAGGCAGGATACGGAGATTTTAGCGGAAGAGGCCCTGAAACGGATCCGCCCCGGCATGGACGTATTGGATCTGTGTACCGGATCCGGCTGTATTATTATCAGTATCAAAAAATACCGGGAGCAGATCCGGGCGGCGGCATGTGACAGTTCCCCGCAGGCGCTTGCCGTGGCGCGAAAGAATGCAAAGCGAAACGGCGTGTCCGTGCAGTTTCTGGAAGGGGATTTGTTTGGCCCGGTGGAAGGGGCGTTTGACGTGATTGTGTCCAATCCCCCGTATATTCCGACCGGCGAGCTTGCCGGGCTGATGCCGGAAGTACGGGATTTTGAGCCGCGGGAGGCCCTGGACGGGGATGCGGACGGACTTATATTTTACAGGAGGATCGTAAAGGATGCAAAAAACCATTTAAAACCGGGAGGCGTCCTGCTGTTTGAAATCGGATGCGGCCAGGCAAAAGACGTATCGGAGCTGATGCGGCAGGCAGGATACCGGGACAGAAAAGTAATCAAGGATCTGGCAGGATTAGACCGGGTTGTGGCCGGCGTCCTGCCGCAGTAACGGAAGAAAGGAAATGTTATGTTTGATAAATTGGAAGATCTTATACTGCGTTTGGAGGAAGTGTTAAACCAGTTAAGCGAACCGGACGTAGCAAGCGATCCGGATCGGTTCCGCAGGCTGATGAAGGAGCAGAGCGATCTGACGCCGATTGTAAATGCATACAGAGAATATAAGCAGAACCGGCAGAACATCGAAGAGTCGCTGGCGCTTTTGGAAGAGGAGAGCGACGAAGAGATGCGGGAGCTGGCAAAAGAGGAATTGAACGAATCCAAGGCAAAGGTGGAAGGGCTTGAAGAGCAGCTTAAGATTCTGCTTCTGCCCAAGGATCCGAACGACGACAAAAACGTCATTGTGGAAATCCGCGCCGGGGCAGGCGGGGATGAGGCGGCGCTTTTTGCAGCGGAAATTTACCGGATGTATGTGCATTATGCCGAGGGGCGGCGCTGGAAGGTTGAAACGATGGAATGCGAGGAAATCGGCATAGGCGGCATGAAGAGTGTGACCTTTATGGTGACCGGGCAGGGCGCATATTCCGTTATGAAATACGAATCCGGCGTACACCGGGTACAGCGTGTGCCGGAAACGGAATCCGGCGGGCGGATCCATACGTCTACCATCAGCGTGGCGGTGATGCCGGAAGCGGAAGAGGTGGAAGTGGAAATCGACGAAAAGGATATCCGGATTGACGTGATGCGGGCGTCCGGCAACGGCGGACAGTGCGTCAATACGACGGATTCGGCGGTGCGCCTGACGCATTATCCGTCGGGAATCGTGGTGTACAGCCAGACCGAAAAATCGCAGCTGCAGAATAAGGCGAAAGCATTTGCGCTGTTGCGGGCAAAGCTGTATGATATTGAGTGCCAGAAGGCGCACGATGCCGAAGCGGAAGCCAGGCGCAGCCAGATTGGAACGGGGGACCGTTCGGAGAAAATAAGGACGTACAATTTCCCGCAGGGCCGGGTGACGGATCACAGGATTGGGCTGACGCTTTATAAGCTTGATAAGATTATGAACGGGGATATCCAGGAGATTATTGACGGATGCGTCGCTGCGGATCAGGCGGCGAAGCTTTTAAAAATGAATGAAGGGCAGTGAGCGTGAAGGGCGGAATCGTATTAGTACTACAGTGAACGCCGTATCCCCTGTCCTCTGGCTGACGGAATTTTGCCAACATTGTTCGCTGTAGTGTTAGAGTGTGCTTGAAAATTGGTCGTTGTCAAGGAGAAAAACAGATGAGCGAAAAAATAGTATTTAAGATCGGAAGAGCGTCGTGTAGGGAAAGA
>CAMSEJ010000247.1 GCA_947057405.1 uncultured Roseburia sp. | reverse complement strand
CTACAGGAGATTTCTGGTTTTTGTTATTTCGAGTAATTTTTACCGGGCAGGTATCTAACGGAAGCCACTTATCGTGAAGCCTGCCAACACCGCAGTCAGCCAGAGAACAGCGAATGCCGTATCCCCTGTCCTCTGACTGACGGAACTTTGCCAACATTGTTCGCTGTAGTGTTAGAGCGTGTTTGAAAAATAGAATTCTGTTTGCTTTGGGAGAGTATATATAAATTTAAGCGTCAGTGCCGGAAGAAAAAGATAAGCTATTGACTTTTCAATGGTTTGTGCTAGAATACATTTTAGTGTGAGTGTAAAGAAAAGGAAGGTTTTCTTATGAGAAGACAGGTTTTATCATTGCTCGTAGAGAATACGGCGGGCGTAACGAGCCATATCTCCGGTTTGTTCAGCCGGAGGGGTTATAATATCGACAGCTTTTCTTCCGGCGTGACTGCAGATCCGAGGTATACGAGGATTACCATTGTGGCAAGCGGGGACGAGCAGATCTTAGAGCAGATTGAAAAGCAGCTGTCCAAGCTGGAAGACGTGCTGGATATCAAGAAGCTGGAACAGGGTTCTTCCGTGACAAGGGAGCTGATTCTGGTCAAGCTGCGCGCTAAAGACACGGATCGCCAGGCGATTTTAAACGTCACGGAAATTTTCCACGGCAAGGTGGTGGACGTCACGCATGATTCCATGGTGATTGAACTGACCGGGCATCAGGACAAGCTGGATGCTTTTCTGGACCTGCTGCAGGGCTACGAGATACTGGAGCTTGCCAGGACCGGGATAACAGGTCTTACAAGAGGCTGTGCAGACGTTAAATTTTTATAACATATGATTGAGGAGGACAAGTATTATGTCAGCAAAAATTTTTTATCAGGAAGACTGTAATTTAGCATTATTGGAAGGCAAAACGATTGCCATCATCGGTTACGGCAGCCAGGGACATGCTCATGCGCTGAACTTAAAGGAATCCGGATGCCATGTTATCATCGGACTGTATGAAGGCAGCAGGTCCTGGGACAAAGCGGTGAAGCAGGGCTTTGAAGTATTTACGGCGGCGGAAGCGGCAAAGCAGGCGGACATCATTATGATTTTAATCAATGACGAGAAGCAGGCGGATCTTTATAAGAATGACATTGAGCCGAACTTAAGCGAGGGCAATATGCTGATGTTTGCGCACGGCTTCAATATCCATTTCGGCTGCATCGTGCCTCCGGCAAATGTAGACGTTACCATGATTGCACCGAAAGGACCGGGACATACGGTTCGTTCCGAATATCAGGAAGGCAAAGGCGTTCCCTGTCTGATCGCAGTGGAGCAGGATGCGACCGGAAAGGCACAGGATCTGGCTCTTGCTTATGCGCTTGGAATCGGCGGGGCAAGGGCAGGCGTTTTAGAGACGACCTTCCGGACAGAGACGGAGACAGATTTGTTCGGTGAGCAGGCAGTACTTTGCGGCGGCGTATGCGCGTTAATGCAGGCAGGATTTGAAACGCTGGTGGAAGCGGGATATGACGCCCGGAATGCTTATTTTGAATGCATTCATGAGATGAAGCTGATTGTCGACCTGATTTACCAGTCCGGTTTTGCCGGGATGCGTTATTCCATTTCCAATACGGCGGAATACGGCGACTATATTACCGGCCCGAAGATTATTACGGACGAGTCAAAGAAAGCAATGAAGAAAATTCTGGCGGATATCCAGGACGGTTCTTTTGCCAAAGAGTTCCTGCTGGATATGTCCCCGGCAGGACGACAGGTTCATTTTAAAGCAATGCGCAAACTGGCGGCAGAACATCCGGCAGAGGAGATCGGCAAAGAGATTCGGAAGCTTTACAGCTGGAATAACGAAGAGGATAAACTGATTAATAACTAAGCCGGATTTTTGAAACAGACATGTTTTTAGCGCTTTGAGTTTATTTGGTTTCATAGTTCTATTTAAATCAAAAAACTGCAGCATCTATCGTTTTGAATATAGATACTGCAGTTTTTTATCTTATGTAAGATACTTGTTTGATTATACGAATATATGTGTTAACGATTATTATACGGAATGGAAATTTTAAAGTTATATTTTTAGGAATTACTTGACTGGAATCCAGTCTCCTATCCAAACCTTGGTTGTATGATTGTATAAACGTTTGCATAATACTCCATTTATTGTTGCATATCTCCATCTGATATCATCTGACTTAGGTTGAATATCAGAAGCAGATACTGTCATAGCAGGCATTGAATAAAGAGTTGGAATACTTAACATACAAAATAGTAAGAATAACATACTATATTTTTTAAATAAGTTATTTTTTTTCAACATAATCACCTTCTTAGTTTTGTATTGGGATATCTTCATCATAGTATTCGAGAGAATCCACAGTTTCACAATACTTTCCATCCATATAAAGCTCGTACTTTCCATTAGCTCTTTTTATAAAATAAGAATTTGTTTCATCAGGTATTGTACTATAAAATGAATCTTCTTCTGGTGTAGAAGATGCTTCAAATATATATGTATAGGACAAGAAAAACAATGCTACCATAAAAATCAAAATAACATGTTTCAAAAATCCCTGAACAGGTTTAATGTTTGTATTTGTTAACATTAAAAACCGTTTCTTCAGTTCCGAAGTCGGTTCTTTAAAGAAAAACGGTGTTGCGGAAATAGGCATATCCGGAATATCCGGGCAAATGGCATGTTGTACGACTGCAAGCAAACAATCCATATACATGGCTTTTTCTTCCGGGCTTTTTGCAACAGTCTGATCTACCCGCATTTCCAAAATCGTGCCCGCCTGTTTTTTCATAACCCAGCAAAACGGGTTCCACCAGTAAATGACGCATAGGATTTGTATGTAAACCTTGAGCAATTGATCGTGGTGGAGATGATGCGTCGCTTCGTGAAGCAGAACATAATAGAGCATTGGTACGTCCAGATTCAAGTTGCGTGGTAATAATATTTTCGGATGACGTATGCCGTAAATCATTGGAATGGGCGAAAAGGAAGAACGATAAACTTCAATGCATTTAGTCTGAGGAAATTCTTCCTTTATGCAGCCGAATATCCGTTTTTCGAGGGAATCATCCGACAGCTTAATTATGTTGTTCTTAATCTCCCTTACAATGATATATTCTTTGACAAGGTAATATACGGCAAAGATGATAATGCCGGTACACCAAACCGCAATCGTAAGCGACCAACAGGAAAAATTATGTTCTCCGAAACGCGGATGCAGAAAGTCGCCAATCTTAGATGACAGCTTGTCCGGCAAATAAATATTATGCGACAAAGAGAGAAACTCAACAGGCAATAAAAGACGAAGCATAGTCAGAAAAAGTACGCCTTTCAATATAGGCAGGCCTGCTTTTAACATCAGCTTCTTATTGCAGAAAGCCAGGGATAAAAACAAAATCGCGATATTTATGAAAATCAACGACATATAAAACGACGAAAAAGAAAAACGAATCATGTTTCCTGGCCTCCTTTGGAACCGATGGAACTTTTGTAATTGTCTAACATATCCTTTAGATCTTTAATGTTATTCTGGAGGATTTCCGAGTCGGTTTCACTGTCTAATAAAGTAGACATTAACGTGCTCATGGAGATTCGCCCCTTTAGTTTCCTGTACTCGTCGTTAAAATGGGATAGTGCAAATTCGTCTGCAGAAATGGTAGGTTTGTAACTCCGGCAAAGAACGGTACCGCTGTAAACAATTTTATCAATTTCTATCAGTTTCTTTTTCAAAAGCTTCCGAAGAACGGCCTGTACAGTGTTAATCGTAAGAGCTGAATGTGCATCGACAATTTGTGAAGCTGTTAAAGATGAATCGTTTTCCCATAAAACATTGAGGATATCCAAATCGCGCCGTGTAAGATCGTTTGGCAAAAATAATGGCATGGGTAACACCTCCTCTCTGAATCTTAAAATATGTTACATTATACATCACTTTAAGACAAATATCAATTCAAAGTTAAAATAAATGTATTGACAACATATATTATCTGTGACAGGCTGCTGAGTCCAACCATAATTTCGGAATATCGAGCAAAACGAATCAGCAAGGAAATCACTCAACGTACAAGCTTGCCAAAACCGCAGTCAGCCAGAGGACAGGGGATGCGGCATTCGCCTTGTAACAGGATATAGCGGCTCTTAAGTATCCCCTGCGATATCCAGCAATGCCCTGCCATGGATGGCAGGGCAAGCCGGAATGCGCCATGGACGGC
>CAMSEJ010000246.1 GCA_947057405.1 uncultured Roseburia sp. | reverse complement strand
TACACAAGGTACCACACTCTTTCCCTACACGACGCTCTTCCGATCTATGCGTACCGCCGCACAGCTCCGTCGAGAAATCGCCCATGCGCACCACGCGCACCGTTTCGCCGTATTTTTCACCGAACAGCGCCATCGCCCCGGTTTTTTTGGCTTCCTCTAAGGTCATAACCTCCGTTACAACCGGAAGCGCGGCAAAAATCTGGGCGTTGACGATCTCTTCTACCTTTGCAATTTCCTCTGCCGTCATGGCCGAAAAGTGGGTAAAGTCAAAACGCAGGCGATCTGCGTTCACATCCGAACCCGCCTGTTCCACATGGCTGCCCAAAACCTCGCGCAGCGCTTTCTGCAGCAGATGCGTTGCGCTGTGGTTTTTGCCGATTGCAAGGCGTTTGTCCGCGTCTACCAAAAGCTCTACGGTATCCCCGGTCTTTACCATGCCTTTTATGACCTTACCGATATGGCCGACCTTGCCGCCAAGCAATTTGACCGTATCCTCCACCGCAAATACAAACCCGTCCGCCACAATCCGCCCGGTATCCGCATTCTGGCCGCCCATCGTCGCGTAAAACGGCGTCTGCTCTACAAAAATCGTACCGGCCTGCCCATCCGAAAGCGCTTCGGTAATCTCCGTCTCCGTCGTCATAACCGTCACCTTAGACGTATACGCCAGGTTGTCATAACCGACAAATTCCGTTGTAACCGCCGGATCGATAGACTCGTAAACCGTAACGTCCGCGCCCATATAATTGGTCGCCTTCCTTGCCTTACGCGCCGTTTCACGCTGCTTTTGCATTGCGGCCTCAAACCCGGCTTCGTCAATGACAAAGCCCTGTTCTGCCAAAATCTCCTGGGTCAGATCCACAGGGAACCCATACGTATCGTAAAGTTTAAACGCCTCTTCTCCGGCAAGCGTCCGTTCGCCGCGCTTTTCCATCTCTTTTTGCATGTCCGCTAAGATGGCAAGCCCCTGGTCGATGGTTTTATTAAATTTTTCCTCTTCCTGTGTCAGGACGCGGAAAATAAAATCTTTCTTTTCTTCGAGTTCCGGATAGCCGTCTTTGCTTTCGGCAATGACCGTTTCGCTTAATTTGGCCAGAAAAACGCCGTCAATGCCAAGCATCCTGCCATGCCGTGCCGCACGCCGGATCAGCCTTCTTAAAACATACCCGCGCCCTTCGTTGCTCGGCATGATGCCGTCGGACACCATAAATGTCGCGGAACGGATATGGTCGGTAATCAGGCGGATCGAAATATCGTCCGTCGCGTCCGTCTGGTAGGTTTTACCTGCCAGTTCACATATTTTATCGCGGATCGCCTTCATCGTATCAATGTCAAATACGGAATCCACGTCCTGCATAACAACCGCAAGCCGCTCTAAGCCCATGCCCGTATCAATATTCTTTTGCTCTAACTCTTCATAACCGCCCTTGCCGTCTCCGTCAAACTGGGTGAATACGTTATTCCAGACCTCCATAAAACGGTCGCAGTCGCAGCCCACCTTGCAGTCCGGGCTGCCGCAGCCATACTTCGCTCCGCGGTCGTAATATATCTCGGAACAAGGCCCGCACGGTCCCGCGCCATGCTCCCAGAAATTGTCGCACGCTCCGGTATCCGGATCGCGGTAAAAACGTGTGATTTTCTCCGCCGGAATGCCGATCTCTTTGTTCCAGATTTCAAATGCCTCCTCGTCTTCTCCGTAAACCGACGGATACAGACGATCTTCTTCTAAGCCAAGAACCCCGGTCAAAAACTCCCAGGACCAGGCAATCGCTTCTCTTTTAAAGTAATCTCCAAACGAGAAATTCCCGAGCATTTCAAAAAAAGTCAGATGCCGCGCCGTCTTACCTACATTTTCAATATCTCCGGTACGGATGCACTTCTGGCAGGTCGTCACGCGCCGTCTCGGCGGCAGTTCCTGCCCGGTAAAGTAAGGCTTTAACGGCGCCATGCCCGCATTGATTAAAAGCAAGCTGTTATCGTTGTGCGGCACAAGGGAAAAACTTTTCATCGCAAGATGTTCTTTGCTTTCAAAAAATTCCAGGTACATCCTGCGCAGCTCGTTCACTCCAAATTTCTGTTTCACAATGGTTTCCTCCAATTATCCCTGGTTTATTCTTTTCCTTTTGTATCCGGAATTTGCGTTACTGTCTTTGCGTTCTTATTTTCGCGCAGCTTTTTGCCTGCAAAAATACCGCAGACTGCCAAAATCACATAAAAGACGAGTTTCACAAGATACATGACAAAGCTCTGTAAAAATGCCACCTGTATCCCTCCATTCTTAAAAGATTCTAAATTTTCTTAAATTATAGAACATTTTTTTCCGATTTTCAACCGAAAAGAAGCATTTATTTTTCGTACCGGCGCTCATTCCACAATCCGCACAATCTTCTGCAAAAAAAACGGATTCACATAACTCTCCGCAAACAACCCCAGAAAAAACAAAAGCCCCGCCAAAAAAACCGAAACCGCAAACTTCATATGCCTCTTTTTCTGCCCTCCCGCAGCCATCTCTTTTCCCTGCCGTTTATAATACCTCAGTTCGGTATGCCAGATCCAAAGCACCGGAGCATAAAAAAACCACTGCGGCAAAAAAAAGCCCGTTACCAGGAGAATGCCCTTAATCCCGTAATTCATAATGGCAATTACAGACAAAAATCCTACGGAAAACCCCAGATAGCAGAAATAACCGTCCGCAACGAGTGTTCCGTAAATTCCCGCACTCAATACTGCCAGAAGAATGCATCGGGGCAGCCGCTCATAAAACAGAAACAAAAACAGCTCGCTGCCCTGTATGTCTGCATACATATACCGATTTATAAAATATTCGTTCATTGCCCCAAGCTCCCTGCCAAAGACAACGCCGGAAATATTCGCGCAGATGACACCGCTTAAAAATAACAAAAAAAAGAGAAAGGTTGTCTTTTTCACTTTACCCCCGACTGTTTTTTATCATTCTAAGATATGTCCGCGCCTGTCTGTTTATTCCTGATCCGGTTGGCATATGCCAAAATGGCGGATACCGTCTTGGCATCCTGGATTTCCCCGGCATATATTTTTTCGCACAGCTCCTCCAATTCGCAGGTTACGATATCAATATATTCATCCTCGTCCAGATGCTGGCTGCCCGGTGTCAGCTCCGTTGCCAGGTATACGTCAATAAACTCGTTGCAGAATGCAACCGTGGATTTTAAAGAAAGCAGTTTTTCCAGCTTTCCGCAGATATATCCGGTTTCCTCCTCCAGCTCCCGTTTCGCACAGACTGCCGTATCCTCCGTCACGCTGTCCCTCGCTCCGGCCGGAACCTCAAGCGTGATGCGGTCGATGGCGTTGCGGTACTGCCTGACCATAATAATCCTGCCGTCCGGCAGAACCGGCAGGATGGCGGCGGCCCCTTTCCTGTGCTCAATATAATCCCACTGTACGATTTTGCCGTCCGGCATCTGCATGTGGTCGGCGTACATATCTACAATGACGCCCTGCTTTACCAGCTCCCGTTTTACGCGTTTTAATTTCCGAACCATAACTGCCTCCTTTTTTTCCAAATAATACCGGTGCTCCCCTCAGACAGAACGTAACGCCGCCTCCTGCAGAATAAAAAGAAAGCCTCAAGAATATTACATTCTTGGGGCCTTCTTGCTTTTTCATAAAACTGTTTCTTTACTTCGCATAATCAACGACACGGGACTCACGAATAACACTGATCTTAATCTGTCCCGGATATTCCAATTCCGCTTCAATCTGTTTGGAAATATTACGCGCTAACAATACCATATCGGCATCGCTGATCTGCTCAGGAATTACCATTACCCGAATCTCTCTGCCTGCCTGAATGGCAAAAGATTTATCTACCCCTTTAAAACCAACTGTAATATCTTCTAACTGTTTTAACCTGTTTGAATATGTTTCCAGAGTTTCCCGCCTTGCGCCCGGACGTGCCGCGCTGATGGTATCAGCAGCCTGTACCAGGCAGGCAATCAGAGTCTCCGGTTCAACATCGCCGTGATGTGCTTCCACCGCATTGATAATCAGCGGGGACTCTTTGTATTTCCTACATAATTCAACACCGATTTGAATATGTGAACCTTCCATTTCATGATCGACTGATTTTCCGATATCATGCAGCAGTCCGGCACGCTTTGCCGCCCTGACGTCTACGCCAATCTCTCCTGCGAGCAGCCCGGCAATCTGCGCAACTTCAATGGAATGCTTCAATGCATTCTGCCCGTAGCTGGTTCTG
>CAMSEJ010000245.1 GCA_947057405.1 uncultured Roseburia sp. | reverse complement strand
ATATTGATAGGTTTTTCCGTTATCCGCAACTTGTGCAAAATTTGCACAAGTTGAATCCTCAGATAATTCGCCACTTTCATATATATTTTTTAAATGTTTTGTGACAACGCTTCTGTCTACATCAAAGAGCTGCCCAATCGCTTTTTGTGTCAACCATACATCATGATCCTGCACACGGACTTCAATGCCATCTTCATGAGCATCCTTTGTAAATACAAGAAAATCCACAGTGCTGTTCCGAATCTGAAATTTTGTATTTTTGTTCTCAGCCATTATGCACCACCCTCCAATCATTCCATATCAGGATTGTTTTTCCTCGCTCTACTCTTGTAAACATTATGCTGGTTCTTCATTTTCTCACCCCTGTTTCCAATCACTTATACCATACTTGGATAAAAGCTCTTTTGCCTGCCGCCATCAAAAAATAAAACCCTTCGCTACATTCAATAATTCCTTAAAATTCACTCTTACATCCTCTATATCTACATTTTTCCCCAACTCAGCCTGATTGACTGATCAATATTGTCTTCTGATATCCCCATAGCGCTCAGCACATAGCTTGGGCTGTAATTACTTGAAGTACAGGCAGAACCATTTGAAATCCCGCAATAATTCTTACTTGACAACATCATTGCTTCTGATGATACCCCTTTTAACTGTATGTTCAGAGTAGAAGAAATACATCGTTTAGGATTTCAGTTCATCCTATACTTCAATCCGGATTGCTCCAGCAGTTCTATTATCAATCTTCGTATGTTCAAATTGTCGCTTTCATCTTCCAACATGATTCCTATAAACATCCATCATCACATCAAGAACACGGGAATCAATCGGGGATGACGCGTTATAATCCAGATAAATACTCATATCAGCCCATCACTCCCAACTTCAATAAACTGTCTAAATCTTTTATAAAATTAGTTCCAGACAAGTAAGAAATCCCTCTTTCTATATGCATTTTAATATATTTGGCCATTATTTCATGTACCGTCGGGATTCCCATTCTTTTACACCACGCGATCATCAAAGCCTCATACAAATCACTGTATTCCCCCGCGAATGTGTACCATGACAATTCCACATTACTGTCACCGTCAATATGTTCCGGAGTAGGAATCGTGTTCTCTTTTAAGGAATAACAAAAAGCCCACTGGCAAAGAACATTCCAATTTTTAATTCCTGTCCGTCCTTTTAGTCTCGAAAGCCGCTCCTTGGCATGATTGGATAATCTTATTTGTCTTAAAATCATTGTTCCTCCTCCCACCTGTATCCGGTTTGAATGGTTGTACATTTTTTTCATCATCATAATCCAGAGTATATTCATTTCCCACATTTTCTTTTATCGCCTTATAATATTTGCCATAAATCTCTGAATCCGTTGAAAGCACGTTTGTCTGATCACTTGCATTCGGAACATACGTCTGGAGCAATGCCATTCTGTGTTTTGAATCTAATCTTGACAACGGCGTATCAATAATAACCGGAAGTTTTCTCCTCGAACAAATTGCCAAAGCCCAAAGCAGCGAAACAACCATAAGCTGCTTCTCCCCGGCAGAAAGACGTTCTTTCGGCACCTCATTCCCCAGATATTAAATATTTCAAATCAAGCGTCACAGAATCCATTTCAATTCTGGCTATCATTCCTTTTTTATTTGCAAGTTGCATATAACAGTCCGTCATAGCCTTCGCTAATTTTCCTATTTTTTTCTCCTGAAGCCGAACTTTGTAATCATTTAACAGTTCTATTGCCAGATGCGAATATTTAACTATCCGCGCATAGTCATCTCTTGTTTCTAGAGCGTGTTTGAAAAATGCTTTTCGGCAGATGTATTCCACACTTAGTGGGAGATTTGTGCCAAATAAGGGAGGCGTAGCGGGCTACGTTGACCGAATTTGGCACAAATATCACGCTAAGTGGGGGATGCAGATGGCGGGAATGATTTTTCAAACACGCTCTAGAGCGTGTTATGGTAAAACAGACAGCGGGCAGAGAGGAACTTGGGGCGTTTGCCCCGAAATTTGCGCAGTTAAACGACGACATATTATTTGGAGAGGTATGGAACAGGGAAGAGAAGCTTTCGTTCCGGGATCGTTCTCTTGTGACGGTGGTATCGCTGATGGCGCAGGGGCTTTTGGATTCTTCGTTCCGGTATCATCTGGCCAGTGCAAAAAAGAGCGGAATTACAGCGGAGGAGATTGCGGAAATTTTAACCCATGCGGCGTTTTATGCAGGCTGGCCAAAGGCCTGGGCGGCGTTTCGGATGGCAAAGGAAGTCTGGGGTGAAGATACGGACAAAAATCCGGAGAGCGCAAAAGAAGCGCACCAAAAAAGTATGCTTTTTTCAATCGGAAAACCGAATGACGGGTTTGCGGAGTATTTTAGCGGGAAAAGTTATTTACATTCGTTTTCGACGGAACAGCCGGGGATTTTTAATGTTACGTTTGAACCGGGATGCCGCAACCACTGGCATATTCACCATGCGGGTACAGGTGGAGGGCAGATTTTGATGTGTGTGGGCGGACGCGGTTATTATCAGGAATGGGGCAGGGAGACGCAGAAGCTTTCGTCGGGAGATGTAGTCAATGTTCCGGCAGGCGTAAAGCACTGGCACGGCGCTGCGCCGGACAGCTGGTTTTCTCATCTGGCTGTGGAGGTTCCCGGGACGGATCTGTCAAATGAATGGATGGAAGCAGTAGAGGAGGACGCCCCAAATACTTTTTTGTTACAGTAAATAGTTGTTTTCTTTGTCCGCTACCTGCAGGGATGCGAGCGTATATGCTGCATAACCCTCAGCGACAAGCGGTTCTGTTTTACACAGGGCGTCGGCCTCTTCGTAGCTTTGTGTTTTGAAAATGACCATGCCGGCAACTCCGGGAAATCCCTTGAACGGGCCGCAAAGTTCGATTTTCCCGTCGGCGTCCAGGCGCCTTAGATTTTCTACATGCCTTGTAATTACGGCTTTTGTAACCTTGTTAAATGTTTTTGATTTTTTAATGATCATAACATAGAGCCATTTATCCATATTTTCACCTCCAATCGGGTTTTTTTGGTATCTGGCGCGCGCCTGTAAAGCGGCTTTATGGCGTATAGAGTTTCACAATCGCAGCGGCCGCTTCTTTTAGCATCATGCGCGCCGGTTCCGGCTCAATTACTTCAACGTATTTTCCGAAAGACAGAAGATAGTGGATGGTCCAGTGGTTTGGTTCGTATGGAACCGTAACGTAATAGTATCCGTCTTCATGCAGGCATATCTGGTTTTCTGAAAACTCATCGCAGAGCCTGTATGCAATTTCGGGAGAAAATTTCAGTTTCATACAGGGAAGGCTGCATTCTTCACTGCATGCAGGCGTCGGCGAGTCAGACGGGGGAAGGCTGCGTTCAAAAATTTCCGGCAGTACAAGAAGGCGTTTGATTCGCGAGAGACGGAATGTCCGGATTTGTTTCCTGTCCATGCAGTAACCTATGATATACCAGGCATGTGATTTGAAAACCAGCCGCAGGGGTTCTATGGTGCGTTCTGATTTTTTTAATTCGGTATTGTAATAGAGGAATCTGATCCGGTGTCTGTTGAGAATGGCGTATTGTAAGTCGGATAGTTTTATCTGTTCTGTTTCACTGCTTCCCCAGCAGGAAAAATCAACATCCAGCCATTTTGGCTCTAAGGCCGTGCGGAAAACGGAACTGATTTTATGCAGGGCCGTTTCTGCGTCCGGGTAGTTTGCAGCCTGCAGCAGCTGCAGGCCGCGATAAATGCTTTGCTGTTCTTCTTCTGACAATACGGAATGATCAATTGTGTATCCGTCTATTAAAGATATCCCTCCGCCGGCTCCTTTTGTGCATAGTACAGGTATTCCGGCAAGCGTTAAGGTGTTTATGTCCCGATAAACGGTTCGGGTGGATACGTGAAAATAATCGGCCAGTTCTTTTGCGGTAACGTGACGGTGGTTGACGATATAAAAAATCATCTGGATTAAGCGTTCTATTTGCATTGGGGGCGGCTCCTTCTATTGCAGAATCAATGATAACAGATCGAATATGACAGGTAGCTGTCATATTTGGAAAATATTTTTCGGATATGTTCTGTTAAAGCGTGTTTGAAAAACGAACCGTGTTGGCAAGGTTCCGTCAGCCAGAGGACAGGGGATGCGGCGTTCGCTGTGTGACAGGATAAAACGGCTCTAAAGTATCCCGTTTACATACCAGAATGCGGACGCAACCGCCGGAAACGCGCCGTCCATGGCGCATTCCGGCTTGCC
>CAMSEJ010000244.1 GCA_947057405.1 uncultured Roseburia sp. | reverse complement strand
TTTCAGCTTAAAGCTGGAGTTTGATCATTATATAGAAGGGCAGTCCTGCTTTGGGCTTGACAAGCTGATTTTGAATAACAATTATGCGGATGCGACCAATATGAAAGAAGCGGTTGTCTATGATATGTATCGGTATCTGGATACGGACGCGTCCCTTTATAATTATGCCAGGATTTCTTTAAACGGGGAATACTGGGGCGTTTACCTGGCGTTGGAAGCTGTCGAGGAAAGCTTTTTGCTTCGGAATTACGGGACACAGGACGGGAAGCTTTATAAGCCGGACAGTATGGATATGGGAAAAAATTCTGACAGGAAAGGCATGGAGCCTCCTGATTTCCCGGACGGACAAATGCCGCCGCAGGGGCAGATGCCGCCGGATGGACAGGAGGCGCCGGACAGTCGGATGCCGTTAGAAGGACAGACGCCGCCGCAGGGAGAAATGTTGTCGGGTGCAGAATCGTTGCCGCAAGGACAGACAGCGCCGGAAATGCAGATGCCGCCGGACGGGCAGATGCTCACGCCACCGGACGGCGCTTCGGGAACATCTGCATCTGCGGAGTCTGGTACGGAACAGGAGCAGACTTTTGATTCAGACAAAAAAGACAGGACAGGGATGCGCCCCGGAGGAAGGTTCTCTATGAGCGGAAACGGTGCAAACTTAAATTATTCCGATCGGGAACTGGACAGTTATTCCGCAATATGGGACGGAGAGGTGACGAAGACGGACAAAACGGATCACAGGAGGGTTGTCACCGCATTGGAGCATATCAGCCAGGGATCAAAGCTGGAAACGTATCTGGATATAGACAATATTTTAAAATACATGGCGGTTCATACGTTTTCCGTTAATCTGGACAGTCTTTCCGGTACCATGGCGCATAATTATTATCTGTATGAGTACAACGGCAGACTGAACATTCTTCCCTGGGATTACAACCTTGCCTTTGGCGGGATGTCCATGGGAGCGGAATCGGGCGCTTCGGAGGTAATAAACGATGCCATAGATACGCCCTTTTCGGGAACAGAGTTTTTTGATGCCCTGCTGGAACAAAAGACGTATCGGGAACGGTATCACGGATATCTGCGGCAATTGACAGACGAATATGTGTCCGGAGGCAGATTTGACGAAGTATATGAACGGATCCGCAGCCAGATTGACGAGCCGGTCGATACAGATCCGAATGCTTTTTATTCATTTGAGGAATACGATGCCGCAGCCAAAATGCTTTATCGGACGGTGCAGCTTCGCGCCGAGAGCATAAAGGGACAGACAGAAGGCAGGATTCCCGCTACAGACGAGGAGCAGAAGGCGGATTCGTCCCGTCTGGTGGATGCGTCGGAGATTGATATTGATACGATGGGGGTATTTCAGATGGGCGGAACGGATACAGACGGCGCCCGGTCAAAGGAGATGAGACAGAAACCGAATTTCAGTGAAGGCATGTCGGAAGGTTTTAGAGGGGCCTCGTTCGGACAGAGGATACAAAATACAGGGTACAATGCGGTCAGCCTGTGCGTCATGCTTATTGCGCTGGCTGTGGTAAAGCGATATCGTAAGAAGCCGGGAAAGAGAAGCTTTTGTTCGGGTAGAAAATGAAAACGCCGCGTATCTGTTTTGGCAAAAAAAGCTCCGCTTCCTTAAAAGCCGTCTGCGGCTGGTGGCAGAGCTTTTTGCGCGAAAAGAGGGTGTAAAACGGACAGGGCTCGTATGAAAAATGGTTTGCGCACCCGCTGCCTTTTTGTTATGATAATCAGAAAGAAGAGAAAGAAACAGAGGTGCGGCATTGAAGAACAAACGACTGATTCTGCTGGAACAGGAGCTGGCAGGCGTCCGCAGGGCAGAAGAAAAATTAAAAAAATCAGCCATCCGAAGCGGTAATATTACCTGGAAGACAGCGCTGGAGCAGAAAATTCCGCCGGGAGCATACACGGCATTAAAAAAGGCATTCGGCAAAGCGTTTTCCCTCGTATTTGAAAAAGGTACCGGCATCATTGAAAAGACATTTGACAAAGACGCTATGGCAAAAGATCATGAAATATATGATTATGCCGTTCAATTAAAAGGAGGCCGCAGGGAAATCCGCCGGCTGCGCAGAGACGCCGCAAAAAGGGACGCTGCAAATATGGCGGCGGCCGCTGCAGAGGGCGTGGGGCTTGGAGTATTCGGAGTCGGCCTGCCCGATATCGTTTTATTTTCAGGCGTGCTTTTAAAAGGGGTGTACCAGGCGGCGCTTTTGTACGGCATTTCCTACGAAAGCCCACAAGAAACATATTTCATTTTAAAAATGATGGAAGCGGCAATGGCAAAAGGAGAAGATTTTGTCCGTCTGGACAAAGAGCTGGATCAGTGTGTGACAGAAAGCGGCATGCTCTGTTCCTTTGTGGAATTTTCTTCGGAGCAGCTTTCCAAAACGGCAGAAGCATTTGCGGCCGATTTACTGCTGCTTAAATTCGTCCAGGGGATCCCGCTTGTGGGGATTTTAGGAGGAATGGGGAATCCGGCTTGCTACCGCAGAGTGATGCGTTATGTCGGCTTAAAATACAGGAAACGTTATCTGTTAAAACGGAAACAATCGGCGCAGGAAACGGCTGGTGGTGTATGAATGTCATCTTGTTTTTTGCTGCGGCCGTTATTATGGCGTGCGTGATCTGCAACCGGATTTCAAACAGGTTCGGCGTCCCGACGCTGCTGGCGTTTATTCTGCTGGGGATGTTTTTCGGATCGGACGGGGTGATACGGATTGCATTTGACAATTTTGACGCGGCAGGGCAGATTTGCTCCACGGCGCTGATTTTTATTATGTTTTACGGCGGCTTCGGAACCAAGTGGAGCGCTGCAAAACCGGTTATGGGGCGTGCGGTACTGCTTTCTACTGCAGGCGTTGTGCTGACGGCGGGGGCAACCGGGTTGTTTTGCTGCTGGGTGCTTGGGATAGAACCGGCGGAAAGCTTTCTGATTGGTTCGCTGATCAGTTCTACCGATGCGGCGTCGGTGTTTTCCATTCTGCGTTCCAAACGGCTGAATTTAAAATACCGAACGGCATCTTTGCTTGAAGTGGAAAGCGGCAGCAACGATCCCTGCTCTTATATGCTTACGATGATTGTGCTTACCGTAATGGAAGGGGGCGGAATCCGGATTGGCGGGATTTTGTGGTCTATGGCGGCGCAGGTGGTGTTCGGGTTATCCTGCGGGGCGGCGGCCGCGTATGTTACGAAATACGCCCTAAAGCATATCCGTTTTACGACGGAAGGGTTTGATACTGTTTTTGTATTCGGGATGGTTTTGTTTTCTTATGCGGTTCCGGCGGCTGTGGGAGGCAACGGGTATTTGTCGGCTTATGTATTCGGGATTTTGCTCGGCAACTGCAAATTAAAAACAAAAAAAGCCCTGGTGCATTTTTTTGACGGCATAACGGGCTTAATGCAGATGCTGCTGTTTTTTCTGCTGGGGCTTTTGTCCTTTCCGTCGCAGCTTCCGGAGGTGATGGGAATCGGGCTTGCCGTTGCTTTGTTTGTTACGTTTGCCGCGCGGCCGTTTGCGGTCTGGATTATGATGAATCCGTTTCAAAGCAGGCGAAACCAGCGGATTTTTGTGTCTGCGGCAGGTTTGCGCGGGGCGGCGTCGATTGTATTTGCGATTATGGCGGTTACAAGCCCTGCAAAAATCAGCCATGACGTGTTCCATATGGTGTTTTTTATTGTGTTGTTTTCCATATTGATCCAGGGAACGCTCCTGCCGTTTGCGGCAAAAAAGCTGGATATGATAGATGACAAAGAGGATGTATTAAAGACGTTTTCCGATTATACGGAGGAAGTCCCGGTGCAGTTTATTGAGTTTCGGGTAAAAAAGAACCATCCGTGGGCGGGGAGCATGGTTAAGGATATTTTGCTTCCGCCGGAAACGCTTTTGGTGCAGGTGCGCCGCAGGGATACCGGCGAGATGGTTACGCCGGACGGCGGTACGGTCCTTTTGGAGGGGGATAAGATGGTGCTCAGCGCGCGTGCGAACCGCGTTGCGAAGGATGTGGAGCTTTCGGAGCTTTTGCTGGAAGAGGGGAATACGTGGATTGGAAAACGGCTTTCGGAGATAAGTTTAGAGGCCGGGCAGCTGGTGGTAATGGTGCGGCGCGGCGAAGATGTGGTGATTCCGAATGGGGGGACGGAACTTAAGGTGGGGGATGTGCTGGTGATTAAGGAGGATTTTTTAGACGTGATTTAGCATTACAGCAAACCGTGTTGGCAAGGTTCCGTCAGCCAGAGGACAGGGGATGCGGCGTTCGCTGT
>CAMSEJ010000243.1 GCA_947057405.1 uncultured Roseburia sp. | reverse complement strand
AAGCAGGCAATTTCGGAAGGCATATGCTCCGTTAATTTCTGAAATCAGAAATGGTTTTCCAAAAAGCAATTCTTCACTGATATTATCATACAATTTTTTGATCAGACTATATTGTGCAGAAGAAGGCTTTACGACTGTAAGACCCAGTTCCTGTTCTGCCTCCCTCCGATTAATCGTATAATCATGACTGCCGGATTCACTGCAGAGAAACTCAATGATTTTTTTAACTTTATCAGAATCGGTCACCTGATTTTGAAGCAGTTTTTCTGCCATCATCTGAATCTGGGCTTTTGAACGGTACACTTCACCCAAAACCAGAGGATGAACAAAATCGGTTAATTTTTCAAAAATACCGGCAAGTGCCGCCGCATCCTGAATCTTTAATTCATTTTTCGCAAATTCCAGATACCCTTTCACCGCTTCCACACTGACCGGAAAAAATTCTCCTTCTGCCGTCCTTGGATTAAGCGCCGTATGCAGGCTTGGATCAATCGGCCCTAATGTAGCCTGTTTTGTCATAACAATTTCATTTGCACCCAGGCTGATGATCGTTCCTGCACTGTGTGCTTTATGCGGTACAATCACTTGCAGCACATCACTGTACATCCTGAGCAGATTTACAATATTTCTGGCGGCAGAAGTGTCTCCGCCGCGTGTATACAAATATAATGATATTTTTTTACACGGACCGATTTTATCCAGATGATCAATAAAATAATCTATCACATCCGGGGATATCTGTCCGCCGGCATATGGCCTGTCGCTCGTGATATAAACAAGAAATTTACTGCAAAACTCCTCTTCCAAAGCTTTGTATAATTCTATTCGTTCCCGATACACATTCAGGTCTCCTTTCTTGCGCACACCACTGTGATTTTTCTCAATCATACCATACTGTCCGGCAAGATTCAATTGCAGAATCTCAGGACAAACGCATGAATGTTTATTTTCTTTATTATATTTCATTGTCAAGTCTTACAGGCTTAATATGTGTTCCAAATACTTTCTGGCATTCATGCTGATACAATAACGTTTCTTTCTTAGTGACATCTTTTTTCCTACATCAAAAAGCTTTCATATGGATAAACACCATTTATTTATGATATTCAGATTCTGTTCTGCTGTTTTATCCAATGTGGTATTGCTGTCTTCTTTAAATGTCACATCCAAATGCCAGTGCATAATTTCCACTGACCAATGTTCCCTGACTGTCCTCGCAAACTTTTGCAAACAACATAATCACTACAATATCAAGCAGTTTATGCCTAATCTTTTTCTACTGTCTCTTGTCTTCGATTAATTCTATTGTTTTTAATATCTCTGTCATTGTAAAACACCACCTTTATTGTAATAATACCATAGATTTCCTGTAAAGGTGCTATTTGTTCACAATTTATTCACTCATGCGTTTGTCCTGGCAGAATCTGTGCAAATATTGACAAATCACAAATTTTCTGGCATAATATAAAAGGTTTTTCAGAAAAAATACATAAGGAGAGTTGAATTATGGACAACAATGACAACGGCGGATTTCTCTGGGGACTGTTGGGATGTTGTATCCCGATTGTAGGACTGGTTTTGTTCCTTGTATGGAAAGACCAGAAGCCAAGAACAGCAAAAGCTGCAGGAATCGGAGCCCTGATCAGTGTGTGCGTTTCTGTCCTGTGCTATATCATTTTCTTTGTGATCATGGGCGCAGCAGGAATTGCTTTAGGATCGCTTTAAAAGATGGGTAGATTTTTAAGAATTTTTTTTGGCTGCCATGCAAGACCGGATCGTTCCTTTTATTTCCGCGGGAAACAGTTTCCGATCTGTGCACGGTGCACCGGAGAATTAATGGGTATGATAATAGGCATACCCATTGTTATTTTTCGGGGCTGCCCGCACATTGGCGTTACCCTGCTTATGATGCTCCCCCTGGTCTTTGACGGATTTCTGCAAAGGCTTACCCCCTACGAAAGCGGCAATATCCGAAGGCTTCTGACCGGAATCCTGTTCGGGATTGCATTTATTTCTCTTTTTATACACTTCCACCGTTTTTGTGTACGGATTGCAGGCTTCCTGTTAAAAACAGCCGGTGCAGATCCCGCAGCCGTTGACCGGATCCTGCGCTCCTTTGGCGGATAACGTACCTGTCCGCTTCCCATAACATCAGATTGGAGATATCCCCTATGGCCTTTGACGGAATTGTCGTAGCAAACCTTGTCTGCGAATTAAACCAAAAAATATTAAACAGTAAAATCAATAAAATTGCGCAGCCCGAAAATGACGAGCTGCTGTTTACATTAAAAGGGCAAAACGGGCAGTACCGCCTTGCCATGTCTGCAAGCGCTTCCCTCCCGTTTTTATACCTGACGGCTCAAAACAAGCCCAGCCCCATGACTGCGCCCAATTTCTGCATGGTACTGCGCAAGCACATTGCAAACGGCAGAATTACCCGAATTTACCAGCCGGGACTGGAACGGATTATCCATTTTGAGATTGAGCATCTCGACGATCTGGGCGATTTGTGCAAAAAAACGCTTACCGTAGAGCTGATGGGCAAACACAGCAACATTATTTTCTGTAAAGAAGACGGCGTAATCATCGACAGTATCAAGCATGTATCCGCCCAGGTCAGCTCCGTCCGTGAGGTTCTTCCCGGACGAACCTACTTCATACCGGATACCACGCAAAAGCAAAATCCGCTTACCGCGTCGCAGGATTCCTTTTTCGACACGGTCTTTGGCAGGCCCGTATCTGTCTGCAAGGCCATTTACGGCTCATACACCGGGATCAGCCCAGCCATTGCCAACGAAATCTGCTACCGTGCCGGAATCGACGGAGACTACCCCACCGCTTCCTTAGGGGAAGACGAAAAGCTGCACCTGTACCACCATTTTGACTGGTTTATGGCAGACATTCGGGAATCCCGGTTTTCCCCGAATATCGTATACAAAGGAAAAGAACCGATTGATTTTGCGGCGATTCCCTGTACGGAATACGAAGACTGTGATCGAATGGATTACACTTCCGTTTCCGAAGTCCTGGAAACCTACTATGCCAGCAAAAACAGTTATACCCGAATCCGCCAGAAATCTTCGGATTTACGCCGGATTGTGACAACGGCTTTAGAAAGAAGCCGCAAAAAATACAGCCTGCAGGCAAAGCAGTTAAAAGATACCGAAAAACGGGAAAAATACCGTATTTACGGCGAGCTGCTGAACACCTACGGCTATAGCCTGCCGGAAGGGGCAAAGCAGTTAGAAGCACTCAACTACTACACCAATGAGACGGTTGCCATCCCTCTGGACCCACAGCTTTCCGCTTCGGAAAATGCCAAAAAATACTTTGACCGGTACAACAAATTAAAACGCACCTATGAAGCACTGACCGCTCTGATCGAAGAGACAAAAGACGAAACGCTTCATTTAGAAAGCATTGCCACGGCACTGACCATTGCCGTTTCGGAAGACGATCTGGTTCAGATTCGGGAAGAGCTGGTGGAATTCGGATATATCCGGAAAAGGCATGGAGACAAAAAAGCGAAAATCAAAAGCAAACCGTTCCATTATGTATCTTCGGACGGATTCCATATGTATGTCGGAAAGAATAACTATCAGAATGACGAACTGACGTTTAAATTCGCAACCGGAAATGACTGGTGGTTCCATGCGAAGGGAATGCCCGGTTCGCACGTTATCGTAAAGACCGAAGGCGAAGAGCTTCCCGACCGGACGTTTGAAGAGGCAGGAAAGCTGGCGGGCTATTATTCCAAGGGACGTGAAAATGAAAAAGTAGAGATTGATTATCTCCAGAAGAAAAACGTAAAAAAACCGAATAAAGGAGCGCCTGGATTCGTGGTTTATTATACGAATTATTCTTTGACGATTCATCCGGATATTACGGGAATTGAGCAGATTTTGTAAAAGAGCTTAAGCCCTGGAAGGCGGAAGATGCGTCGGGGGAGGGAGTGTAAAATAAAGTGTGTAAGTTAGAAATACAGTAAATCTAACTGCACACTTTATGTACGGAATGAAACATTTGCAGATTTGAAGGAATTGAAATTGAAGTTATGGGATTATGTGAACTGGTATAACCATCACAGAATACATTCCGCTTTAGGATATCAGACGCCGGTACAATATAGGGAAAACAACCTTAAAAAAGTTGTCTAAAAAAGTGTTGACAATCCAATGTCTTCATGGACGGCCCGTAAACCATCGGCCGCGGTAGTGTAAATAATTTTGCATTTGCGACAATGCTCTGGTTTTCCCTTATCGCTATTCAGGCAGCCAGCACAAGGTTTTTT
>CAMSEJ010000242.1 GCA_947057405.1 uncultured Roseburia sp. | reverse complement strand
CAGGGATACCTTTAACAATTTAATTCACTGTTATTTATGCAACGATGTACTAGCTTTACTTATACGGATCTGCCTTATGACACTGAACATACATTCCAGATCCGTTCCAGAAATGCGGAAGGATATTCTGCATGGAGCGAAGAGCAGACTCTGAAAACTGATTTGGATCCATGGCGAAATACGCCCGATCCGGTAAATATTCACTGGACAGGCCAGGTGTGGGGCGCTCATACACCGGATCTTGCCTTTGATAAAATATTCCAGACAGGAGACGGAGGATTCCATTCCAACTACGGCGGAGTAAATGAACTGCTCACCGTTGATTACGGTAAAATTTATAACGTTGAAAAGATTGAATATTATCCGCGTACGGATGCGGGAAGCGGTTCCGTAAAGAAAATGCGGCTGGAGATCAGCCTGGACGGCGCACACTGGACCAAGATCGGCGAATTCAGCTGGGAATTGAAGGAAGGGCTTGATGCCAAAATAATGGAAGTAAACCGGGCGGCACGCTTTGCGCGTTATACAGCGCTTGAATCAGTGGGCAAATGGTTTGCTGCCAGCGAGATTAAACTGTGTACGGTAGAAGGTGACAAGGGTGTTGCCACCGGAAGTACAAACGGAAATGCACAGGTTACAGATGGCGATTATACGAACATGAAGAATTACCTTGGTACATCCGTAAAAGACGGCAGCAACTTTACGGATCAGATCCAGAAACGCCACGGTGATTTGAATGCCAATAATTACTATGACGTATACGACTATGCGTATACTATGTTCCAGTTAGACGGAGGAACACAGCAGAAACAGAAATTGAGCGGCGCGTCACTCGTTTCTACAAGCAAACAAAAAGTAGCGGCGGGAGATACATTTACTGTTACATATGATGTGAAGAGTGCGTCAGGCGTAAATGCCCTGGGACAGATTCTTCCTTACGATCCGCAGAAAGTTGAGCTTGTATCAATAAAAGCGTCCGATGCGATTAAGCAGATGGAAAACCTGTGCGTGAATAAGGTGTATGAAGACAATACGGCATATGTCAATATTGCATATGCGAACAGAGGAGATAAGGAATTATACAAAGGAACAGATTCTCTGGTAACAGTTACCATGAAGGCTAAGGAAGACATTTCTACAGACGATTCCAAAGTACTGGATCTGCACGGTCTGATCTTAATTGGGGCAGACTATACAACAAACGGAGAAATCTTAGAAGATCCGATTGCATTGACAAAACAGTTTGTAAGAAGTGACTTTAATATCACTATGACAAATGAAAAGCTGCCGACCGACGATGGAACCAACGTAGCCAAGTTGATTCAGTGGGCAAAGGATTATGCGGATCAGGGATACGGCTATGACATGCTGTTTAACGGAACATATGATCGTGAATTTGAATTCTTATGGGATAACGAAGACAACTATGTAGACGGCAAGCTGCCGGATTATGTGACCTTGCCGGTTACCATGCACTTTGCTTTGGAAGAACCGGAAGAAATGGGCAAGTTTGTTGTGTACAATTCCTCAAAGGGGAATGGATTTGCAACCGTTGCAAGCGCACGGGCAAACTATACGGACGGTACCTATAAAGAAGAAGAAATTGCATTAACTGCGGCTCAGCAGGTAAATAATGCAGCATTTACGTTCAAGGATGTATTTGTACCGAACAAAAAGGTAAAGAGCGTTGATGTTACCATTAAGAAAGCAATTGATGCATCGGGCGCAGATACAACAAATATGCTGACATTGGCAGAAGTTGCCGCATTCGGAAGAGATTTCGCAGCCGGTGGAGAAACGGAGAAGTTTACCACGGATGAATTTGCCGTTACTATGACGAATGCAGAGCTGCCGACCGACGACGGTGAGAATGTATTAAAATTAATACAGCAGAAAAATTACAATGGATTGTTTAACGGAACGGTTCAGGGAGATCGCGGTTTTGAGTTCCTGTGGGATAATGCGGATAACTGGGACGATACCGGAAAGCTTCCGTCCTACGTGACCTTGCCGCTTACCCTGCATATGACTCTTAATAATTCAGAGACAATCAGTAAGCTGGTGGTGCACAATGCCAATAAAGCCAATGGCTTTGTAACCAAAGTAGGCGCAAAGATGAATTATGCAGACGGAACATCGGCAGAGAAAACAATTGAACTGGATCAGGACAAACAGGTGGATTACGCAGCGTTTACATTTGCGGATCTGTTCAATAAAGAAGAGAAGGCAGTCAGTGTAGATGTTACGCTTATGAAAGCGATTGACGCGGAAGGAGCAGAAGTAACGAACAAACTGACCCTGGCCGAGATTGAATTGTTCAAGGGCAAATCATACGACAGCATGATGAATGAGCTGAAGGATATGGCGGAACAGGCAGCACAGGCTTCCGGTAATGCGCAGGCAGCAGCCGAAACAGCACAGGAAGCAGCCGAAGCGGCGAAGGATACGGCAGTAGAGGCACAGCAGGCAGCCGAAGCGGCACAGGAAGAAGCCGAAGCGGCAGAAGTAAAAGCAACGGAAGCAGCAGGAAAAGCACAGACAGCACAGGCAGCGGCAGATCAGGCCAAGAAGGATGCCGTAGCGGCACAGGAAGCAGCCAGCGCAGATAAAGATGCAGCAGAAAAGGCAGCAGAACGGGCAACACAGGCACAGGCAGCGGCAGATCAGGCAAAAGCAGATGCCGAAGCAGCCCAGTCAAGGGCAGAAACAGCCAGGGATGCAGCTGAAGCAGCCAAGGCGGAAGTTGAGACCGCAAAGACAAATGCACAGCAGGCCCAGACGAAAGCCGAAGCAGCTCAGCAAAAAGCTGAATCAGCGAAAACTGCAGCCGAGACAGCTAAGACGGCAGCCGAAACGGCCAAGGATCTGGCAGAAAGCTCGGCAGAAGATGCCGAAGCAGCAAAGGTAGCAGCCGAGACAGCCAAGAGGCAGGCAGAAGATGCGAGAGCGCGTGCAGAAGCCGAAAAAGATCAGGCGCAGGCAGCAAAGGAAAGCGCACAGGCAGCAAGGGATGCGGCAGTCAATGCCAAGGCAGAAGTAGAAGCGGCAAAAGACGATGCGGCGCAGTCATGCAGAAAAGCAGAAGAAGCAGCAGCCTCTGCAGCATCACACGAAACTCTGGCAAAAGCCTCTGCAGACACGGCCAAGCTGTACGCAGAAAAGGCGGAAGCCCTGATGCTGAAAGCACAGGAAGCAGCCGATAAGGCAGCGAAGGAATTAGAGAAAGCAGAAGCGCTTGTAAAGAAGGCCCAGGAAGAGGCAGCAGCGAAGTTTGCGCAGATGCAGAAAGAAATTCAGGCAGAAGCAGATGCGAAGCTTGCAGAAATGAAGAGCATCCTCCAGAAGGAGCAGTTCAAAAATAATAAAGTAAAACTGACGGTTAAAGCACAGGCCAAGAAGGCAAAACTGACCTGGAAGGCAATCAGCGGAGCAGACGGATATGAAATTGCATACTCCTTAAAATCCAGCATGAAGGGACAGAAAAAAGTCGATGTTAAGGGCGGCAGCAAGACCGGAAAGACCATTTCCAAGCTGAATAGCGGAAAAACCTATTATGTACGCGTCAGAGCATACAAGAAGGCAGGGAACCAGAAACTGTACACCAAAGCCAGTGCAAAAAAACAGGTACGTGTAAAATAAGAAATAAGATGTAAAAAACCGCTGCGGGCGAAAGCCTGTGGCGGTTTTTTGCGGGTTAGCATGAATCCGGTAACCATCTTTTTAATATTTCAATAGTGTACAGGCAAGCGAGCAGAAGGCTTTGCAGGCAGATTCTGTAAGTGCTGGAATGGAATCGGACGGTATAGGCATTACGATCGCCCTTTTTGGATACCGGCGTAGATACTGCGGTATGGGGACGCGACGAATACAGTGCGTTCTCGGGCGGAGAACAGGGGGAAATGGACGGGACAAGCATGGCGGCAGGGTATGTGTCTGTAGCGGCAGCTATGGCAGCGGCATCCGGAGTGGAAACCGACTCCATTGAATTTTGGGTATAAAGTTAAGAAGTAATCAACGGGATATTATGCGGTTGAAAAAGCAATGTTGACGGAGGGAAACGGAAATATTTGAGGATGGAAATATGAGTGGTACAAGAAGCCGGCAACTGGAAGCTCAATTCCAAGCTTATGGGGGGATTCACCTGATGTAGATTTTCCAACGCTGTGTGTCATAAAAAGAAGGAAGAACAATAAAAACCGCCTCCGGCAAAATGCCGGGGCGGTTTTTGCAGTTACTGTCAGTTTAAAACTATTTCAGATCGGAAGAGCACACGTCTGAACTCCAGTCACATGGCATGA
>CAMSEJ010000241.1 GCA_947057405.1 uncultured Roseburia sp. | reverse complement strand
GAGATCATGCCATGTGACTGGAGTTCAGACGTGTGCTCTTCCGATCTCTTATCGAATATATGCTCCTGGATTTCCTCCCGCAGATAACCGTACTGATATGCCGGATGGGCTTTGATTTTATCCCGCAGCAGCCTTCCGTTTTTCAAAAACTCCACGGCGTGCGCCCGCATCGGGTTCGGATCGGAAGAGCCGATATACGGGACGGATGAAATCACAAGCGTATCCTGCGTCACAAGCGCTTTCACATCCGCCCAGTACTGCTGGATCATACCGTCTTTTACGCCGGAAATTTTGGCATAGAGCACCGGGACATTGACTACGGAATCCGTAACGTCAAAATTCGGGCGGTATTTTAACTCCTGATCCCAAAGCAGCGCGATTTCTTCATAGGTCGTCCGCAGAGTGACCGTGTTTGCCTTCTGGTACTGCCGGTTTCGGTACATGCCGGAATCCTGGTACATAATGGAATCCAGTTCCCGCTCGGCATGGTATGCCGCCGTCCCCGCCGTAAGTTCCCCGTCTTCGGTGGGAAAACGGGAAAGCGCAAGAGACTCTCCGAAGCTGATTTCGTAGAGCATCTTATCCTGCAGCACGCAGGTTATGCTTAAATCCGGAACCAGCAGCAGCACATCTACCGGAAGGCGCGACAGAAACCGGACAAACAGCGCTTCGTGTTCATTCCGGCAGCCGCCAAGCAGGATAAAGCAGCCAGACGGCATAATTTTGCTTCCGGCGAACAGCCCTGCCTGGTACCGCTTTAAGAAACATAACAGATAGACGGCTTTATTGGTCAGCCTGTTTAAGTTCACGCCGTCTTCGCCGCCCTCTTCTAAGAGGATATCCACAAACGCTTTGCGCATCAGGCGTTTTAATTCGGTGTTGCCGTTATCTTTTAAATTGGCTGACAAATCCAGGATCATCTGATCCTGCTTTGTGTAATTTTTGCGGCTGATTGCGCGGATTTCTTCCGGAGACGGCGGGGCAATCCCGTTTTCCACAATGACAGGCTTCCGCCCGGCGCGCTTTAACGCAAGCTGGAACCGGTACAAATCGTTTCCGTAAGTCAGCTTATCCTCCACGCCTTTGATTCTGAGAAAGCAGTTGTAAAACAGGTTCGGATCGCTGCCGCGGCTTTCCGGGCTTTTTTCGATATCCGAAAGCCCGCTGCCGCTGATCCAGGCGTTTGTACAGTTTAAAAGCTGCGGCTTTGTGCCGTAAAGCCGTTCTTTGTCTGCGTTTGCGCGCAGCTTATCCTGCAGCCATTTTAAATTAAAGTACGGCGGGAACGCTTTGCCGTCCGGAAGCGGGAGCGCGTCCGAATACTGCGAGCCGGGATCGGTTTTTAAATAGCCCGCATCTCCGCGGTACTGTAGCAAAATGACGTCGCATCCGGCGTCCGACAATACGGAAAGCATCAAAAGCTCATATTTGCTGATTTCCCCTTCGTATAATATTTTGGGAAGCGCGTCGTCGCCGAGGCGGTTAACAATCCGCTCAAATTTATAATACAGCCAGCACATAAACTTAATGTATGCGTTTTTGAGCATGTTTTCGTTCTTCCCGGCGGCTTTCAGGCCGTTTAACGTGCGGCAGATACAGGACGCGACGTTGTTGCGCTGGCGCGCATCCATACGCGGCAGCCATTTTTTGAGGCTGTCCGCAAAAAAGTCTTCCCGCAGGGCGAAGGAAAGCCCCATGACTTCTTCAAAATACGACAGGTTTTTTTCGTCCGGATTTTGGATCCTTCCTTCTATAATAACACCAAAACGCCTGGCTGTTTCATAAAAATTTATTAAAAATTCCTCAATTGCCGGATTATGGCTGTTAATCCGGTAAAAATAAACCCCTTTTTCACGCCTGCCGGACAGGGGCAGGAAATAATCTTCAGGTTTTTGAATTTTTCTACGCTCAAACATTGTTTTTTCACTTCCAATACGTGTCTGGTTTTCTACACAAAACCGCTGATAAAGCGGCTGATGCACTCATACCCCATTGCCAGGTTGATGTTCTGGCCCGCGTCAATGCCTGCGGTGCTGATGCCGATGACTTCGCCGTACAGATTTAACACTGCGCCGCCGGAGCTTCCGTGGGAAGTCGGGGCGGTAAACTGGATCATATCCACGCCGTCGATGTTGCGGAAGCCCGAAATGATGCCGTCGGATACGGAGTTAAACAGCCCTAAGGGGCTTCCGATCGCAACTACCTTCTGCCCGCGCACAAGCGGGGCTTTGCCCCGGTAAAGAGGCAGCGGCGTCAGCCTGCGGTCAATGCGCAGGATGGCAAGATCCAGGGTGGAATGGTATTTGATCAGTTCATCCGTCGTATATACCGTTTCGTCGTCTTCGATACGGACGGAATAGTACCTGCCGCCGGACGCTACGTGGTTATTGGTCAGAATGTAGCCGTCCCTGCCCACCATAATGCCGGAACCTGTGCCGATTACATCTCCGTTTGCGCCGTGTATGGCAATCATAACAACGGACGCGGCAAGAAGCGCAAGTTCCTCAAAGCTTTTTTCTGCGGGCGGGCCTGCCGCATTTGCCGCGGAGCCTGTTGTGGGGCGGGAGGATACAGGCGCGGCCGTTCCTGCTGCCGCCCGGCGGGATACCGCATTTGCAGCCGTTCCTGCTCCCGGACGGGAGGATACGGGCGCGGCCGAACCAGACTTTCCGCCACTCCGGCCCGGGTGAGGCGGAAGCCTCATTGCCCGGGAACCGGATTCTGCCGATTGAGCCGGCATAACTGCCGTTTTATCCGGCTGTCCTGCCGCCCGGCCGGGACGGGCGGGCAGCTTTACCGTTACCGGACGGGTTTGCCGTGCCGATGTCCCGGCTGCTGCAGATGTTTGCGTTTTTGCGCCGGGACGCGGCGGGATTTTTACTGTGACGGGACAAGATGCCCCTGCAGGCTGCGTATGGTGTTCCGCTTCCGGGGACGGCGTGCCGGGGCGGGGCGGAAGCTTTACCGCGGCAGGCGTACCGGACGACCCATACCGCTCTGCCGCTCCTGCCGCCTGTTCCCGGTTAAAGGGCGGAATGCCGGGGTTTCCGAATGCTCCCAGCGCTAATTTCTGCGACAGGCCGCGCGCGTCCTGTTTTTCGGATATGTCCGCTTTGCTCTGCAGTAATAATACGTCATACCCTAACAGGGTGAGCAGACAGGCAAAAAGATATTCCTGTTCCATTACAAGGTCGGACAGTACCAGTTTTATGGTAAGACGCTCTTCCCAGCGGCCGGGCAGGCAGCCAAGCAGGCTGTCATGCCAGAACAGCATTTTGACAATCAGGTTTTTCTCCATAGACGCGCTCAGCGACGGACGGTCTGCGGCGTAAAACTCCGCGGTCTGTTTTAACGCGCCGCCAAGCAGCCGGTTATACACCGTATTTTCTCCGAATACCTTAGACGAAGCGGTTTCCTTTCGGCTCAAAACCCATTCCTCGCAGCGCGCGCCGTAATATGCGATATCTTCCGGGCTGCTTAGTACCGGCGGACGGACGGCCCGGTGATAGATAAAATCCGGCTCCTTTGACATGCGCAGAATCATCTCGGAATCTATCCGGCGGATGTCGGACGCTAAGGATGCGTTTGTACCGACTAAGCGTACAAAGCAAACTTCTTTTACGCCCTGGGATACGATGCTTTTCTTTGCCATAAATTCGTCAATCGAGCGGATCGGCGTTTGATTTCGCCTGATATGTATAATATTTTCCATAATAAAATAACACTCCTTTGGAAAACGCATGAAACTATGTAAATAGTACCATAGATTGCATGAATAATCCAGAGGAGTGTGAAAAATACTTTCTGCCGACCGATTCCCTGCCAAACTAAAAAAGGGATCTGTTTTCAGACGCAGCCGCCAGAACCACACCCGCCATAGCACGGCGCTCATATCTCAAGACGTCCCTTAAAACCCAAACAGCAGCTGCGCTGCCCCAAATTCATTATAAACTAAAAAACGAACCAAAAATACTCCCAAAACATATAAAACCGCTTCCCGTCCGCCCCCATCTGCTTCTGTATCCCCACGCTTAAAAATCACCGCAAACAGGCGAAACCCCAAAAATCCCGCTGCCGCTCCCAGTGTATTTAAAATCAAATCATCCACATCCGTTGCCCTGAAATTCAAAAGCTGGCTGCATTCAACCAACCCCGACAGCAATACACCAAACACAACGGCGTGCCAAAACTCACACAAACACGGCCATACCAGCGGCATCATAAATCCCAATGGTAAAAAAAGCACAACATTCAAGATCGGAAGAGCACACGTCTGAACTCCAGTCACATGGCATGATCT
>CAMSEJ010000240.1 GCA_947057405.1 uncultured Roseburia sp. | reverse complement strand
GAGATCATGCCATGTGACTGGAGTTCAGACGTGTGCTCTTCCGATCTACACGGCAGCTCATTGGCATAAGGCGCCAGGAACAATACCTTGCTGTCCGCACCCAGATCCAGCGGCAGTACGTGGTTCTCATTCTTTACAACGGTTACTGCAGCGGCCGCCATGTCGCGTTCGATTGCACGGTTCTGCTCCGAACCCACCTGCTCTTTGGCATTCGCTTCGGTCAGCTTCGTGCCGTCATATTCTAAAATGCCGCGTTTTTCTTTTAACCGCAGAATCCGTTCGCAGGATTCGTTTAACCGTTCTACCGGGATATCGCCGTCTTCGACTGCCTGTTCGATCCCTTCAATAATCGCGTCCAGATCCTTTACATCTTCCAGATTGTAAAGGACGCACGGCATCAGCAGGATATCAATTCCCGCCTGGATCGCGCGGATGGATGCCTCCACCTGGCCGAAGTTGCCGGAAACGCCTGCCATATTCAGCGCATCCGTAATTAAGATGCCGTCATAGCCCATCTGCTCCCGTACTAGGCCGGATAAAATCTTTTTGGAAAGGGTTGCCGGCAGATTTACCTCTTCCCCTGTCTTCTGGGAAACGACCTTTGTATCATCAATCTGCGGATATACGATATGCGCGGTCATAAACATGTCCGTACCGCTTTCCATGGCTGCCCGGAACGGAATCAGCTCCATGTTCTCAAGCTCCTCTAGGCTCTTGTCTACACCGGGAAGCCCCGTATGGGAATCCGTCCCGGTATCCCCGTGCCCGAGGAAGTGCTTGGCGGAGGTTGCAATATTGTATGCGTTCATCCCCTGAATCATGGCAACGCTCATCCTGGCAACCGTATTCGGATCGTCGGAGAAGGAGCGCAGCCCGATTACCGGGTTATTCGGATTGTTGTTGACATCGGCAACCGGGGCAAAGTTGCAGTTAATCCCCAGGGAGCTAAGCTCACGCCCGATAATTTCGCCGTTTTTCCTTGCGTAGTCTATGCTGCCTGTCGCGCCGACTGCCATGTTGCCCGGCAGCGCCGTACCGGTTCCGAGGCGGTATACGCTTCCGCCCTCCTGGTCGATACCGATTAAAAGCGGGATGCCGCCGTCTTTTGTCGCCGCCTCCTGATACTGCTTCGTTAAATTTAACGTCTGCTCCGTACCGGTTACGTTCTGCGCAAACAGAATTACACCGCCGAACGCATAGTCTTCTACAACTTTGGCAATCTGGCTGTTGACGCTGGTAACGCCCTCCTGCCCTTTGTCGTCCGTAAGGTCTTCGTCCCAATAACGGAAATCCGGCATCATCATCTGGGTAATTTTCTGGCGCAGCGTCATACCGCTTACCGTATTCTTAACGCCCTTTGACGCATAGGTAATGCCTGTCCCGCGCGGATAGACGATCTCGTCCGTATAGGAAACGCTTTCTTCCTCATACCGGTTAATGTTCACCGGAAGCTTGCCGGTTGCACCGAATACGCCGAGCGCGACCTCTACGCCTGCCGAAATATTCGGGCCGAATGCTTCGGCTGTCGTCGTAACGCCTCCGTTTAAAATCTCGGTCGGATCCGCGGAAGAGCCCATACAGCCGTATACTGCCAGGATCGCGTCCGCATTGGGATAATGCTGCACGTCATAGGGCTTGTCTACGCTTAAAATAACGGATTTCTTGCCGTTTGCCCGGCAATAGTTCGCAACATCCTCCGGGAGCTTTGTCACCCATCTCCAGGACTGCATATTGTAAGCGCTGCTGACTTCCGAATTCATAAAAACGGTATCCGCCCATTCAAGCGCTTCTTTGATCTGAGGTGTCTCCACCGATAAATCCAGCATATTGTAATCAAACACCATCGTTTTACACTCGGCGCCCTCCGGAACCAGCCCGGCCTGTTTGGCGCGTGTCCAGCCCATTGCCAGGCACGGCATTTCGTTTTCATACGGCGCTAAGAACAATACTTTGCTGTCCGCTTTTAAATCCAGCGGAAGAAGATTGTTTTCGTTTTTCAGAACCGTTACCGCGGCTGCCGACATTTCCCGTTCCAGCTGGCGGTTGAGCGCGGAACCCACCTGCTTTTCGGCGTTTTCTTCGGTCAGCTTTGAAGCGTCGTAATCAAGTATGCCGCGTTTTTCTTTTAATTTCAGAATTCTCTCACAGGACTCGTTGAGCCGTTTTTCCGTGATGCTGCCGTCGTCTACGGCCTGTTCAATTCCTTCGATGATCGCATCCAGATCGCGGACATCTTCCATATTATAAAGGACGCACGGCATCAGCAGGATATCAATCCCTGCCTGGATGGCACGGACGGAAGCTTCCACCTGCCCGAAATTCCCGGAAATGGCCGCCATATTCATTGCATCCGTAATCAAGACCCCGTCAAATCCCATATCTTTCCTTACCAGCCCGGTCAGAACCTTTTTGGAAAGGGTCGCCGGCAGGTTGATCTCCTCGCCGGTCTTCTGAGAAACTACTTTTGTATCATCAATCTGCGGGTATGCAATATGTGCCGTCATAAACATATCCGCACCCGCGTCCATTGCCGCCCGGAACGGAATCAGCTCCATCTGCTCTAACTGCTCGCGGCTTTTGTCCACGACCGGGAGCCCCGTATGGGAATCCGTCCCGGTATCCCCGTGCCCGAGGAAATGCTTGGCAGCGGACGCGATATTGTATTCGTTTAACCCCTGTATCATAGCTACGCCCATCTTCGCTACAGTCTGCGGATCGTCAGAGAAGGAACGCAGCCCGATCACCGGGTTGTTCGGATTGTTGTTGACATCGGTATCGGGAGCAAAGTTGCAGTTGATTCCCAGTGCATCCAGCTCGCGCCCGATAATTTCGCCGTTGATCTTAGCGTATTCGACACTCCCGGTCGCGCCGACCGCCATGTTGCCCGGCAGCGCCGTACCCGTCCCAAGGCGGTATACGCTGCCGCCCTCCTGGTCAATGCCGATTAAAAGCGGAATGCCGCCGTCCTTTGTCGCCGCTTCCTGATACTGTTTGGTCAGGTTTAAGGTCTGCTTCGTACCGGTTACGTTCTGTGCAAATAAAATTACGCCGCCGAAATCGTAATCTTCCACAACCCTGGCAATCTGGCTGTTGACGCTGGTCACACCGATCTGTCCTTTGTCATCCGTAAGATCCTCGTCCCAGTACCGAAAATCCGGCATCATCATCTGGGTGATTTTCTGCCGTGTCGTCATCCCTTCCAGAATGGATTCCACGCGGGAAGCGCCTTCCTCTGCGGGCAGTACAGCTGCACCTGCCGGTGCGGTACCTGTAAAGATACTGGTCAGGCACATGGCGCCGGCCAGAAGCATTGCGGTAATCCTGTTTTTTTTCATAAAAAATCTTCCTCCTTTTTCTTGCCTTTTCTCTTTTGCTGTGTTATTGTCAATTTTTGGCGTTTCCGGATACGCTTTTATGTAATAATAGCACACTTATGCGAAATTAACAAGAATTTTATATTTTTTAAGAAAATTTTTGTAAAAGTTTGGCCTGTAACTGCACACTTGCCGCGCAGTTCGCAGCCAATCTAAGAATAACAGGGAATCCGTTCCCTTTAGCCCGCATTAAAAGGCGGATTCCCGGACGGCTGCGTTCCGGTTCCCCGCAACACCGCAACCGTCTGATACGGTATCCGGATCCCGTTCTCCCGAAACGCCTCCACCAGCGCCTTCCGTATCTCACTGCACGCCGAAAAGCTGTCGTCGAGCGTCTCCGTCCACACTGTCGTTTTCAAAATAATCCCGTTTTGCGTATAGCCCTTAATAAACACCTTATTCTCCGGCGTATTCAGCGTCCGTTCATGCTCAATGCAGATGTCTTGCATACACTGCATCGCCTTTTTGATATCCGAATCATACGCAATCTCAATTTCCAGAAAATTCCCGATATTTTCCGTAAAATTCGTATTCGTAATTACCGCGGCGTCCATCACGGAATTCGGAACAATGCAGCTTTCCCCGTTAAACTGCCGGATCACCGTATGCCGTATCGTGATATCCTTTACAATCCCTTCCGCTATTACGCTGCTGCCCTGTACCACCCGGATTTTTTCATCCACGTTATAAGGCTTTGACATGGAAAGGGAAATCCCGCTGATCACATTAGAAAGCGCCTGCTGCGCGGCAAACGTTGCAATTGCGACCAAAAGAGAACTGCTCTGCAAAAGCGTCTTGCTGATATCCTTTGTAACTTCAAACTGCTGCGCAAGCGTGTAAAGCACAACAATCATAACAATCACATTTGCTATACTTTTCATAAAACGCAGATGCACGGAATTGCGTTTTTTTGACATCAGCTTAAATA
>CAMSEJ010000239.1 GCA_947057405.1 uncultured Roseburia sp. | reverse complement strand
GACTTCAAAATAGGGGTTTTCCGTTGTCGCCCCGATTAAGGTAAGGGTGCCGTCCTCCACAAACGGGAGCAGATAATCCTGCTGCCCTTTGTTGAAGCGGTGGATTTCGTCTATAAACAGTATGGTTTTTCTGCCGTACATACCGGCGGTTTCTTTTGCCTGGGCAACGACCTGTTCCATGTCCTTTTTGCCGGCGGCGGTCGCATTGATCTGGGTAAATGCGGCGCTGGTAGTATTGGCAATTACCCTTGCAAGCGTCGTTTTGCCGGTGCCGGGCGGGCCGTAAAACAAAACGGACGAAAGCTTGTCGGCTTTGATGGCACGGTATAAAAGCTTGCCCTTTCCTATGATATGCTGCTGCCCCACGACCTCTTCGAGGGTGGCGGGACGCAGCCTTGATGCCAGCGGCGACTCTTTTTCGCGGGTTTGTTCCCGCATATAATCAAATAAATCCATAATGTCTGATCTCCTGCATTTTAAGATACATGAGTTTTACGCATTTGACAAGATCCATTTTGCATAAGGGCAAAACCGCCCCGCCTGTTACCCTTCGATCCGGACAACGCTGCTTACTCCGTATTCTCCCCGCTTTTTCGTTACCACAATCTTTTTTTCCATCTTTTCGTTCAGCTCCGCCACATGCGAAATAATCCCGACCAGACGGTTTCCATCCGTAAGCTGTGCCAGCGCTTTCAATGCCTGGCTTAAGGCGCCTTCGTCCAGCGCGCCGAACCCTTCGTCTACAAACATGCATTCCATCTGGATGCCGCCGGCCCCCGCCTGGATTTCGTCGGAAAGCCCCAGGGCAAGAGACAAAGACGCCTGGAACGCTTCGCCGCCGGAAAGTGTCTTTACGCTGCGTTCCGTGGCATTGTAGTGATCGATCACGCTCAGCTCAAGGCCTGCTTTTTCTTTTTTATTTACAGCCTTCCCGGACGGCTCTTCGCGTTTTAATTCGTACTGCCCGCCGCTCATCATAAGCAGGCGCAAATTGGCACGCCTTAGAATCCGGTCGAAGTATGCCGTCTGGACATATGTCTCCAGTTCGATTTTCTGCTTGTTTTTCAATGCGCCGTTGGCGGTGTCGGAAAGCGCTTTGAGCCATATATAGGTTTCCTCGGCTTTTGTAATGTCTTCCTGCCTGGCCCGCACTTTTTGTAAAATCTGCCGGTTGGCGGCAAGCGCGCCGGTTTTCTGATCGCGTTTTACGCCCAGGGCTTTTTTCTGCTGCAGGTAACCGTTTTTTTTCGCAAGCACCTCCTCCTCGGAGCTGGTCCCGGCTTCGCCCGCGGCATCTAACTGGCCAGTCAGCGTTTCAATGGAAGCCGTAAGCCTGTCGTGCTCTTTTTGTATCCCGGCATAAGCTTCCTCCTCTTTTAAAAGCGCCTGCTCCCGTTTTGCCTTTTCGTCCAAAAGAGCGGCGATGCGGTCCTGTATTTCGGATTTGAGCGCCCCTCCCAGATGGGATTTGAGCTCTTCTATCCTGTCGTTTCTGGCCTTTATGCGTTCTTCCACGGATGCCAGGCGCATCTGTGTATGCCCCAGCTCGTCGGTACATTGCCGCAGCAGGGCTTCTTTTTGGGGAAGCGCTTCTTCCAGCTGTTTTCTGCGAATGCGTTTTTCGCGGTTATCGCGCAGCTTTTCTTCTATGCCTTCCAGTCTCTGCGCCAGCTTTCGTTCGGCTTCGGCAGCCATTGCAAGCAGCCCGGTTTCCTCCTGCTGCGTAAAAAGCGGCTGTACAGAGCCCGGTGTGCCGCCGGACGGCGCCTGCGCCAGGGCGGCGGCCAGCGCATCGGCTTTTTCGCGCTTTCTGCCGAGTATGCCCTCCAGCTTCCGTTCCAGTTCGTGTATGATTCCCCGGAGCTCCTCCTGCCGTTTTGCCTGCCCGGCAAGCTCTTGATCCAGCGCGGCGCGGGTGTTCAGGCTGCCGTTTCGCGCTTCAATATCCGCTTCCAGCGCGGCAAGGCACTCTGGCAGCGCGGCGTGCGCGTCCTGCGGCGCCCGGCCGAGAAACTCCCACGCCTCCTCCAAAAGCCGCGCGGCGCGTCCCTCTGCATCCGAAATCTGTTCCTGCAGCACGACCTGCTTTCCCGCAAGCTCGGCCTTTTTCCGGCCGGATTCCCCGATTGCTTCCGCAAGCTTTTGCAGCGCCTGCCCGTCCTGTTCGGATTTTTCCGACAGCCGGCGAAACGCTTCCTTAGATAAAGCCGCTTCTTGCTGTTTTGCCGCCGCTTCTTTGCGCGCCTGTTTTAAGTATGCCAGTCGGGCGTCGTCTGTCTGCCCGATCCCGTCTGGAAACGGTATGTCCCGGACGCTTTCTTCCCGCTGCCTGATTTTTTCCTCAAGCTTGCCTTTTGAGGCGGCATATTCCCGTTCCATACGCTCAAGGCGCTCGGCAGTCTCGGCCTGCTTTTTTGCCTCCTTTTGCAGGATGCCGTCCAGCTCGGCTTTGCGGGCGCAGGATTGTTCTGCTTTCTGCAATGCCGCCTGTATGACTTTGCGCCTGTCTGCTAACCGTGCCGACGCTTCGTCCATTTCTTTGTCCAGCGCTTCCGGCAAAATACCGTCGGTTTTAAGCAGGGCTTTTGCCTGTGCGCAGACGGCCTGCTCCTGTTCCTGATAACGTTCCTGCAGCTGCCCTGCCTTTGTACTGTAATGCTCCGCCTTCTTCTGCGCCTGTTCCAAACGCGCCTTCTGGCCATCCAGCTCTTCCTTAGAAGGCACCGTCTCCAAAACGGCCGCAAGCTTTTCATGATGCGTACAGCCGCAGACGGGACAGGGCATCCCTTCTGTAAGCCCGCGCGCAAGTAAGCCCGCCTGCGCATCCAAAAACCTGCGCTCCAGGCTTGCGACGCGCTCCTTTAACGTATCTTTTTGGTGCGCCGCCTTTTGGTATTCGTCCTGTGCCGCGCGTAAGCGTTCCTTCTGCTGCCTGGCCTCACACAGCGCGTCAGTAAGCGAAACCAGCCCGTCCTGCTGCCGTTTTATTTCATCTTCCTGCTGCCTGTACCGAAACATCTGCGCTTCGGCGTCCGACAGCTTCTCCCGTTCCTGCTGCAGAAGGCTTTGCTGTTCCCTCTCCGAAGCGGCTTTGCGGCGCAGGGCGTCGCACGCTGCTTTTTGTGCCTTTACTTCCTCTGTCAGATCGGCAATCTCCTTCGCCTGCCTGTTCAGGACGCAAAAACGATCATCGGCTTCTTTTACTTCACGGCTGTATTTCTGTTCCGCTTCCCCGGCATGCTTTAAGCTCTCCTGCTTTGCCTTAGTCTTTTCCTGTTCTGCCCTTCGCGCGGTTTGTTGTTCGTTCAGCTTTTGGATCCGGCCTGTGATGCATTCCATTGCTTCTGCGGTCTGCCGCTGCCGGTCCGACGCGTCCGTAAGCTCTTTTTCCAGCTTCGCTAAGGCTTCCTGCCGCGTCCGGGCCTCGGCCAGCAGCGCATCCTGTCCCGCAAGGGCATCCCGCTGCATGGTCTGCTCCCGGATCGCTTTGTCAAGCCCCTCTTCCTCCCGCTTTTTGTCCGTTAAGCTCTGTTCGATTTGACGCTGGTTGTCCGTTTCCAGACGAAGCCCTCTCTGATGCTGCGAAAAAGCCTGTTTCCTGTGCCCGATATGCTCTTTTTCCTGCTCAAAACGCTCTCTTTCTTCTTCTGCGCCTGCCAGCCGTTTGAACTCCTCCTGCCCGTTTGCAAGCTCCTCCGAGAGCCTGTTTTTTTCGCGGATAAGCCGCTGCTTCTTTTCTTCTTCTGCCTGCCGGGCACGCCGGTCTTTTTCCTGTGCGTCCTGCTCCTGCTCCAGACAGACAAACCGCTCTAAATTCTCCTGCAGCCCGCTTATCTGTCCTGCAAGCTGCCCACATACGGCCGCTTCCTGCTTTGCCTCTGCACGGCGTTCCTTCGCGTCCGAAAGCTTCTTGGCGCATCTGCCGTGCTCCGCTTTGTATTCCCGCAGCTTTTCCCGCAGCTCCTTTACCTTATGGATATTACCGAGCAGCCGTTCCGCGTTTTGAATCGCAAGATCCTGCCGCTCAAGTCCGGCATCCAGCTCCTTTAACGCAGCTTCGTCTTCTTCGACCAGCTCCTTTAGCCGTTCTGCGCCTTCTGCAATCCTGCCGTCAAATTTTTCGGCTTTTAATCTGCTTAAGGCCGCGGATACCGGGGTATCTTTTGTGCAGACGATGCCGTCGAGATACTGGTAAATGCTGCGCCCTAATTCCTCGTATTCTTTTTTCCGGCTGTTGGATGCCGTTTTCAGCTGCTCCTGTAAGATCGGAAGAGCACACGTCTGAACTCCAGTCACATGGCATGATCTC
>CAMSEJ010000238.1 GCA_947057405.1 uncultured Roseburia sp. | reverse complement strand
TTCCGGACGAATCTTGTCGCCATCCAGAATGCCAAAGCTCTGAAGCATCAAAGCAGACTGCTGCGTTTTTCTTCCGGCAAAATGGTCGAATGCCGCCCGAACGCAGTCTGCCAGATTGCGGCGGGTGATTTTGGTTTTCATAACCGGGTATTTTGGGTATTTACTGCAGAAATATTCATCAAGGCACACAGAGGCAGCAAGGTCGACCATGTCCTTAAAGGTCATATCAGGGTGATACAGACCGTTCAAAACCTCAGTTATCTGACGCTTCTGCCCCTGATACATCACATCGAAGCAGGTATTTTTATATTTGTTCAGATATTGAAGCAGGCGCTTGCGGAACATGTTTGCCTTGTTCAGATATGCTTCCTTATCCCTGCCTTCGCTGATCTGGGAGAGGCTCTGTGAAGCGGCATAAAGACCCATATGTTCCCGGAATTCATCCGAGGATTTAAAGTACAGATATACTTCGTCCGGGAGGTTTTGCACACGGCTGTTGTGTTCGTCATACGCAGGCATAATGTGAATATAGAAATCACGTTCCGGCTGGGCAGTGCTGCGTTCTCCCGGCAGGCCCATAAATAAATAACCCTCGCGAAAGATGTTGTGGGAATTCCAGTTCAGGTCATATTCGTAAATATTGAAGTTGGTGACATATTGCTTTGCGTCCCACTCCAGGCAGTGATATACAACATCATAGAAACAGCGGTTTAATTCGCCGTCAGCCAGAATGGAGGCTTTCTGTTTGATTTTCTCATCGTAATCCACGATCTTGTCTACGTCGATGTAATACTGGTTATTGCCGTCGTTGCAGATAATGAACTGGCCGGAAACGGTAGTCATGATGTCCCGCAGGGTGGCCTTAATAAGAGAAAGCAGAAAATCCGCATCCTGTTCCGGCAGGGGCAGGTACAGGCACAGATCATCCTTCATGTTTTCCGCGGTCATACCAAACTGCACATCCAGACCGTTGGTAGTAAGTCTGTGTACGCTTAAGGCATAAATAATCTTTGTCGCCAGAGGCTTGTATGCGGGTTTGGGGAAAGCACGGTTGATAATATCTTCCAGCTGCTGGCTGGCGTTCACAACAAGGCTGACGATCACTTCGCTTTTCATCAGACCGTTGGATTTGATGACAGGCCAGTAGTTATCGAAGGAAATAATGCCGGGTGCATTTTTAGGAACCTCGGTATGAAAGATATCCTGGATGGTTACCGAGATATTCTTGAGGATGTGACGGTTCTCAATCAGATAAATTTTTTGAAACACATCAATGTAGGAAGGGTGAATCGGGAACAGTTCCACGAACTCTTCCAGCCTGGAGGACATGCCGGTGTATAGGCCGCAGAACGGTTCGAGATGTTTGCGGATCAGCGCCTTCTGCTCCGGCGTCTTCTTTAGGATACGTTCGGACACAACATAGGAGGTATCCTGCTTTGTGATGATAATCTGAGTAAAACGGTCACTGACGTGCTTTAGCGTGTCGGCAACAAAGCTGAATCGAGGGCTGTCAAAAATTTTCTCCTGCATACCAAAAATGACACGCAGCCTGGATTTGGAACACATTTCACCAAGAGCACGGAAAAATTCAAGGTCAAGGACGATTTCTCTCTCATTGCGGGAAGACAGATAGGGCAGGAACTCATCGACGATAAGCAGGTAGCCTTTATCGGGATACTTCTCGGAAAAGGCCATCATCATATTCCGGATAACGGCCTTTAAGCTCTTTACGCTGCCGTATTCAGGCACTTCAAAGTCAATGCCGCGGTCGTCGAAATCATCCTGCACATAGCCCATAATTACATCGTAAAGAGGCATAACGATGCCGCCGATTTCAATGCGCAGAACTTCAAACCTGCCGGCGACGGCCTCCGCCTGCCGGGCAAACTTCCTGTTCTGCAGATACGCAAGATGGTCTGCGTCTGCTGCGACGGCGGAGAGAACGGACATCAGGTGAGATTTACCGGTACCGTAATTACCGACTACCAGTACGCCTTTATTGTCTGTTGCCTCGTCCATCTGCAGCTGGTCAATCACCGGAGCCTGCATTCCTTCTGCCATGGAATCAGACATAACGTAGGTTTTTACATACTCGCGAGCTTTGTCGGTATCTGCAGCCGTTACAAGCTGGATCACATTTTCAATGGGATTAAAGCTGATTAATTCAGAATATTTCATCTCATGTTCCTCCTTAGACAATGCAGGTTACATCGTATTCTTCCACGCTGAATACTTTGAAGTCCGGGCAGCCGTCTTTGGCGTAAAACAGCGTTCCGTTTTCGTATGTTCCGGGCCATATGGCCCGGAACGGTTTCTTTTTGCAGACAACGGTCATCATTCGCAGCACATCCACTCTGTAATCCGGATGAAACATCACATCAAAATCCTTAATAACAGCTTCATCCGGTAACGGAGCTAAGATTTGATGGAAGAAGGTTTCGATTCGCATTGTCCTTCGATTTGGTCTGCAGGCGGCTAATTTTTCGGCTAAAAGCAGATTGATCGGCACAGCGGCATTTGCAGCGTCTTTGTATGGACAGCAATAGATAATTGGTTTTAAAAGCCCGGAACCGATATCCCCGGAAAAGTTTCGGGCGGGTATAATCATTCCCATTTTTATTCCACTCCTTTCGCTGTCCTAATTTTTCAAACACGTTCTAAATTTAAGATTTCAATATTATATCATATTTTGTCGGGATTTTCAAAACGATATCTGCAGATGCAAAAATAATCATTCGGATGCGCTTTCTGACTGCTGTATCGGTGTCTGAAACAGAGTGTAACCGTTTGGCCTGCAAGCTGCGCAGTTGGCAGTCAATACAGCAGAATAGCAGGGAATCCGGAAGGCTGAGCTGTTACAATAGAATCGGTTTGGGACAGGAAACCTATTGACAAAACCGCCATCTCTGCATAAACTATAAAAGAACAGCCAAATGCAGCGAACCGGGAGCCGAAAACCGCGGATCACTTCGTCTCTTAGAGCGTGTTTGAAAACTGCTTTCTGACAGATGTGCGACCACCTAGAGCGTGTTTGAAAAATGCTTTCCGGCAGATGTATTCCACACTTGGTGGGAGATTTGTGCCAAATAAGGGAGGCGTAGCGGGCTACGTTGACCGAATTTGGCGCAAATATCACGCTAAGTGGGGGATGCAGATGACGGGAATGATTTTTCAAACACGCTCTAGCACCGAAAGGGTATGCTCATTCAAACACATTCTAATCCGAGGCGGGGTTTTTTTGTCTTTCCGGCGTACCAGAACAGTTCTGACCGGGTGCATATTCAAAAAAGGATGTAAATATGGGATTTTTCGGGTTTATTAAAGAAGAAATTCAGGTCATACAGGAGCGTGATCCGGCGATTAAATCGCCGATGGAGGTGTTTTTATACCCCACGTTCCGCGTTATGTTAAGCTACCGCAGGGCGCACAGGCTCTACGAACGAGGGCATTACCTTTTGGCGCGGTATATATCCCAGCGCGCCGCGAGGAAAACCGGGATTGAAATCCATCCCGGGGCCATTATCGGCAAAGGATTTTTTATTGACCACGGCAGCGGTGTGATTATTGGAGAGACTACGATTATCGGGGACAATGTGACGCTTTACCAGGGCGTGACGCTTGGCGGTACCGGCAAGGAAACCGGCAAGCGCCATCCGACGCTCTGCGATAATGTTATGGTAAGCGCGGGCGCAAAAATACTGGGCTCGTTTACAATCGGGGAAAATTCCAAAATCGGGGCGGGAAGCGTAGTGCTTGAGGAAGTGCCGCCGGATTGTACCGTTGTAGGCGTGCCGGGCAGGATTGTAAAGCGGGGCAACCGGAAAGTGCCGCGCAGCGACATGGATCAGATCCATCTGCCCGATCCGGTAAAGGAAGACATTGCCGCTCTGCAGCATGAAAACACCGCGCTGTACAACAAGATTATAGATTTGGAAGCGAAGATAAAAAAACTGGAAAAGGAGAACACAGGCAAATGAAATTATACAATACCCTGACAAAGCAGAAAGAAGAATTTGTCCCGTTAGAGGAAGGGAAGGTAAAGATGTATGTCTGCGGCCCAACCGTGTACAATTACATCCACATCGGAAACGCCAGGCCGATGATTGTCTTTGACACGGTGCGGCATTACCTGGAATACAAGGGCTACGACGTAAATTTTGTATCCAATTTTACGGATGTGGACGACAAAATCATCCGGAAGGCAATGGAAGAAGGCACGACGGCCGATGAAGTGGCCAAACGCTTTATCGGCGAGTGCAAAAAAGATATGGAGGGCATGAACGTTTGCCCGGCGACGACGCATCCAGAT
>CAMSEJ010000237.1 GCA_947057405.1 uncultured Roseburia sp. | reverse complement strand
TGTCCTCTGGCTGACGGAACTTTGCCAACATAGTTCGTTACAGACATACCAATTTAAAACGTTCGCTCTAGTCTGCCTCTTCTGACCGAACGCTACCGGATTCTTTGCTGTGCAGATAAAATTCTGCGTAAGCCTGGTTCCGGTAGGGAATCACCCAGAGGAATCCGATTCCCAGGGAAAGGATGCTAAGCAGTATCATGCCCAAAAAGCTGATTTCGAGATAAAACAATTTCCCCTTTTTTCCTTTCATCAGCCGTCTGCTTTCTCGGAAAATATCGCGCAGGCCGCTGTCCGGCTGCTCGACCAAAAGGTAATTGGTCAGGGCATAGGTCAGGGAAATCAGAACCAGCGGAAATGCGGTAACTGCCCAGGCGAGTGCGGCTGCCAGATACGCCGGAACGGTATCGGCGCGAAACGCCAGCAGCGTTGCGGCGGATGCGGGAAGCAGAACCGGAATCGAAATGCCAAGCAGGATGAATCCGGAAAGGATAAAACGGTCCGGACGGCGGTTAAAATAACGAAATACATCTGAGACGGACGCCTGTGTCCCTCTTGCCATATTTAAGTGGATATAAATCTGGCCTGCGGATAAGATTGTGGACAGCAGGGAGATGATAACGCCGGCCAGTGTTGAGAGAATGCCCTGAAAGACTGTGGGGTTGCTTTGGAACGACAGTTCAAAGGGCAGTCTGACACATGCGTTAAGCGCCTGTGACAGCGCAAATGCGCTCATGGGAAGTACATAGCGGCCGGTCAGGATTGCCCGTGACCGGCGTTTCAGTTCTTTTGCTGACGGTGTCATAGTTGGAATCGCTCCTTTGTCGGTATTATGCTACGGAATCAATCTGCCTGCCGGGTAAGACGGCGGCATCCGAAAGCTTCCGGTCTTTCTGGTAGGGATTGGATTCGTTCGGGTATTGGATGACGGACCGGGTCTCTCCGCCGGAGGTGTAGACGCTGCCGCATTCCGGACAGACTGCCGTGCGAACGGTGACGCCGACGGAAAGCACCCGGCCGTCTTTGGCGGCGGCTTTGCTGTATGCGTTGGCGACATGCTCGGCTTCGTGTGCGCGGACTCTTGCGCCGGAGTCGGAGGGTGATATATGGGAGGCGGCTTTGAAGGATACGTTTTCGTCCGAGCCGTCCTGGTATTTGCGGTTTTTACAGGTCCGGCATTCGGCCGGAGCGGATTCGTAGCCGGATTTTGTTGCAGAGGCAGAAAAGCCGGGAAGGGGGGAAATACTGTTTGTGCCCATATCGGGTTCTCCTTTCCGAAATCAGTAACTGGACCTTATTATAACAGAACCAAACGAAAATTACCAGAGCGTGTTTGAAAATTGTATTCGGCGGGAATGCATGTTTCAATGCGCTTTGGAACGGAGAGCGGATCAGAATGAAGGAAAAAGAGAGAGTACGTTTGGAATACAATCTTTACAGAACGGGGCTCTGCCTTCCCGGCATCGCAATGCTGCTGTGGGGAATACAGGCGTTTTTGCCGGCGGAGGTGAAAATGCTTTTTTCCATACCCTGTCTGTTTCATGCGTTTACGGGGTATTACTGTCCGGGATGCGGCGGGACGAGGGCGGCGGCCTGTCTTCTTCGGGGGAAGGTCGCCGCATCTTTTTTGTATCATCCGGTTGTACCGTACTGTGCCGGTTTGTATCTCTGCTTTATGGTGACCCATACGGCATGGCATATGGCGCCCCGCAGGGTGAAAGCGGGGATGCGTTACCGAAATGCGTATCTTTGGGGAATGCTTTTTATTGTACTGTTCCATACAGCCGTTAAAAACATTGCCCTGGCGGCGTTCGGCATCGATCTGTTAACGATGCTGGACCATTTGTATTTCAATTGATTCCCATGCTTTGATACAGCTCCTTGTATTCCAGCAGGAATTCGTCGATTCCGCCGTATTGGAATACAATAAGCGTCAGGGCTGCGGCGTAGATGACGATGGTCAGCGCCATGCCGAACCCGCTTAATGCCAGACCGGCTTTTGCCTGCGGGGGCATATGGTCGCTGCCGCCCCGGGACAAAAACGCGAAGAGGATGCCGAGTGCGCCGCATACGATTGCAGAGTAAATGCAGCCGGAAGTGATGACGGAGACAATGCCTAAAATCAGGGATGCGAGCGCCATCTGTCCGGAGGGCTTTTGGGAAGCGGGGGTACCGCCGGATTCTGGTTGATAGAGCATGGGTTTTTATTTCCTTTCTTATTGTAAATCCTGAGTATTATATCATGCCCGCCGGGGGTTGTAAAGCGGCGGTTATTCTGCTGAAAATAAGACTGTAAGGAGAAGTGCGGCGATTTGCTGTCACGGAAATCCGGTTGGTTCATAAAGTATCTATTATAGATATAAAAGGAGAATTTACGCTTATGGCAATCGGTTTTATGATCCTGCAGGCACGGACTGCTCACGATGCCGTTCCGATCCGCGGGGTGCATGTCAAAATTTTCGATCCGTATGGAAACCTCATTTATACCCTGGAAACGGATGAAAACGGAGAAACCGGGACGGTCCCGTTAGAAACGTTAGACAAAAGCTTTTCCAGGAATCCGAATTATTTCGGGCTTCCGTTTGCAGCGTATGGGGTGCTCGCACAGGCAGAAGGATTTGATTCGCTTTTTATTTCGGAAATTCCGATTTTTGACGGAGAAACGGCGATTCTGCCGCTTGCGCTTGTGCCGATGCAGCGTTTTCAGAAAAGCCCGTCCCGTTCGGAGCTGTTTGTAGGGCCTCCGGCTGTGACTATGCCGGCGGAGCGCAGCCAGAAGGGACCGGATGATTCGTTTTATGTGCTGCGGCAGGTGGTAATTCCAAATCCTATCACCGTGCATTTGGGGGCGCCGGGATCTTCGGCGGCGAACGTACAGGTATCGTTTCCGGATTATGTGAAAAATGTGGCAAGCAGCGAAATTTATCCGACCTGGCCCAAAGCCTCCCTTAAGGCAAATATTTATGCAATCATTACGTTTGCGCTGAACCGGATCTATACGGAGTGGTACCGGGCGCGCGGGTACAATTATGATATTACAAACAGTACGGCATACGATCAGTATTTTGTGCACGGGCGTCCGATTTATGAATCTATCAGCCGGATTGTAGACGACATTTTTGACGAGTATGTCCGCAGGGCGGGCCAGAATGCGCCGTATTTTACGTCGTTTTGCAACGGAACGACGGCAGTCTGCGGGGGACTTTCCCAGTGGGGGACGGTGGAGCTGGCAGACCGCGGCCTTACGCCGCTGCAGATTCTGCGCTCGTATTATCCGAAGGATGTGGAGATTGCGGAAGCTGCCGCAGTCAGCGGCGTGCTGACTTCTTACCCGGGTACCGCGCTTAAGGCGGGAAGCCGCGGGCTGGATGTGGAAATGGTCCAGGCGTATCTGAACAGGATCCGTAAAAATTATCCCGCCATTCCCGCCATAACGGATCCGGCCGGCGAGTTTGGGAAAAGCACGAAGGCTGCCGTTACCAAATTCCAGAGTATATTTAATCTGGCTGCAGACGGAATCGTGGGCAAAAGCACCTGGTATAAGCTTTCTTCTATTTATACGGCCGTGGCGCGTCTTGCGGAACTTGACAGCGAAGGGAGCTCGTTAGGGATTGGGACCGTGCCGCCGGGCAGTACGCTGCGGCAGGGAAGCCGCGGGCAGGATGTCATTACGCTTCAGTATCTGCTGGATTTTATTTCCGAATATTATCCGAATGTGCCTGCTGTTTCGCAGGACGGGATATTCGGGAGCGAAACAAAAGAAGCCGTAACGGCGTTCCAGCGTATGGTGCGGCTGAATGCGGACGGTATTGTAGGGGCGCTTACCTGGAACGCTCTTTATGATACGTACCAGGGAATCGGGCAGAGCGTTCCGCAGCCGAAGCCGGAACCCGGGACGGTGGAATACAAGGTCGTTGCGGGAGATACGCTGTGGTCAATTGCCAAACGGTTCGGGACGACGGTGGAGGCAATTCAGGCGCAAAACGGGCTGAAGGGAGATCTGCTTGAAATCGGGCAGGTGTTAAAAATACCGTCGGCGCAGGGGGCGGAGATTTCCTATACCGTGAAGGCGGGGGATACGCTGTGGTCGCTTGCAAGAGCTTATGGGACGACGGTGGAAGCGATCAAAAGAAAAAACGGGCTGACAGGAGATGAAATACGCGTGGGACAGGTGTTAAAAATCCCGGTATAGTACTACAGCGAACGATGGGGATTGGATGGCAAAGGGGCCGTCAGTCAGAGGGAAGGGTGTGCGGCTGGGGCTGTGTTCAGGGGCTAAGGGGCTCTAAAGCATCCCATTTTGGTATTCTCATGCGG
>CAMSEJ010000236.1 GCA_947057405.1 uncultured Roseburia sp. | reverse complement strand
GGGCAGGAACCGTGTATGCCGTATTTTTTCCGGGGGGGGGGGGTAAAGAGGTCCAGCCGGAATTTCTGGAATTAAACGGGAAAACGGATATTATCCAGTGTATCCAGAATGCGTTTTTTACCCTTGCTGCAAGGCAGGAAGAGGAGCTGTACCTGAAACTGGATTCTTTGCCGGAATGGTTATTGATACAGCTCAAACAATTGAAATATCAGTCGGAAAACACGGTGGAGATGCTGCTTGGGGTGAACCGGAAAGGGGGCGCCCATAAGGCGGCGGAGATAAAGCTAAAGCGGCTGCGCCAGGTGATCGATTTGCTGGCGGGGAAGGATCCGGTCTGTATTTATTACTGCAATACGCAGGACGGGCTTGGGCAGATGGGCCAGGAATGGCTGGTGTCGGATCGTTTTCTGGTCCAGTTTTCCGGAGATCTGTCGCGGGGGATGCTGACACGGGACCCGGAATGGATTGCATTTTTCAAAGACATGTTCCGGCGCTGGAAGAAACATGCGAAGCAGATTTGCAAAGGTACGAAAGAGGTACTGGAGTTTTTGGGAGAACAGAACCGGCCGGGGAAGCTGAAGGCTTCGGCGCTGGGATTTATGCCCTGCCTCAGCATCGGTTTGACAAATAAAATACTGCAGGAAGGTATTTTGCCGGAGCTGGCATTTCAAAAGGATTTGATCCGGAGAATCCTGGAATATCCCAACAGCGTAGCGCAGCTGCAGCAGCTGTACTCCTATTTTACAAAAGAGGGATTGCGCAGCTTTATGGAAACAGGCAGGCTGGATGAATTTCCGTATCCGGTGTATGAGCCGCTTTGTTTGGAGAAGCGCTGCGAGGTGCTGGGGAATATTATTGCAATCTGGGAAGAAATGCCGCAGCTTCATTATATTTTGCTGAAGGATGATTTTGCCGATCTGCGCGGGATTTCTGTGGAAAGGAGGCTTGGGGATTACGATCTTCTGTGCTTGTATATCCATTTTGAAGAGGGCAAAAAAGAAATGATTGAAATTTTGGACTGTGATATTAAGCGGGAATATGTCCGGTTTTTCCGGTATTTGAAGGATAGCGGGTATGCGTATTCGGAGAACGAGACACTTCAGTTTATGAAGAAGACGTTAAAGGAGTGGAGGGGGAAGGGCGCGGCAGAAGCCATAACACCTAAAGGGATCTGATACAACATAATTTTCCGGACATTCCGCTGTTTAAACGACAAAAAACAGGTGACGGGTCTGCGCAGAATTGTTACAATGAAGAAAACGGCGGCAGAGAGGGTGGAACGATTGAAGGAACGTATAAAAAAGAAATTTCCCATCGGAATTGATGATTTTGAAAAGCTGCGCCAGGACGATTTTTATTACGTTGACAAGACAAGCCTGATTCGGGATTTGCTTGAGAACTGGGGGGAAGTCAACCTGTTTACGCGGCCGCGGCGTTTTGGAAAATCCTTGAATATGAGTATGCTCTGGCATTTTTTTGACATATACGGAAACCGGGACATTTTTAAGGGGCTTGAAATTGCAGAGGAAACGGAGCTGTGCAGACAGTATATGGGTCAATTTCCGGTGATTTATCTGTCGTTAAAGGGAATAAGCGCCAATACGTATCATGGCGCGGTTGGCATGGCGATTCAGATGATAAATGCAGAAGTCAGGCGTTTCCAGTATCTGTTAGACAGTAAAAAGCTTACAAAGTACGATAAGGAAATCGTTCTGAAGCTGTTGAACAGCGAAATGGAGGAAGCGGTATTATGCAGCAGTTTAAAAAATCTGTCCGAGCTGCTTTATAAACATCATGGGCAAAAAGTGATTCTTTTGATTGACGAATACGACGTGCCGCTTGCAAAAGCGTTTGACCGGGGCTATTATGACGAGATGATTCTTTTGATCCGTAATTTTCTCGGGCAGGTGCTGAAAACAAACCAGAGCCTGAAATTTGCAGTGTTGACCGGCTGTATGCGTATTTCTAAGGAGAGCGTTTTCACAGGTTTAAATAATCTGTCTGTATTTACTGTTTCGGATGCGGAATATGACGAATATTTCGGATTTACAGATCAGGATGTCAGAGGTATGTTAGATTACTACGGTTTGATGGAGCAGTACGATGAGATGAAGGAATGGTATGACGGCTTTATGTTTGGGAACAGGGAAGTCTACTGTCCCTGGGACGTAATGAACCATTGCCGGAAGCTTTGTATAGATCGAACTGCAAAGCCGCAGAATTACTGGGCCAACACCAGCGGCAACGACGTGGTAAGGCAGTTTATCCAAAGGGCAGGCCGGGATTATACTAAGAAAGAAATCGAAAAGCTCGTGGCCGGGGAAACGATTACAAAGCAGATTCACCAGGAGCTGACCTACCGGGATGTTTACGGCTCTGAGGATAACATCTGGAGCGTCCTGTTTGCTACGGGATATTTGACGAAACGGGGATGTTCAGACGGAAAAACAGTAAGCCTTGCCATTCCCAACCGTGAAATCCGTGAAATTTATACCGAACAGATTATGGTGCTGTTTCGAGAAGGCGTGAAAGAAAATAAAGAGACGCTGAACAGCTTTTGTAAAGCACTGGAAAGCGGAAATGCGGAAAAGGTGGAGCAGCATTTTCAGGAATATCTGAAACGGACAATCAGCATTCGTGATACATTTGTAAGAAGGAATTTAAAAGAGAATTTTTATCATGGGATTTTAATCGGTATTTTAGGCTATATGGAAGGCTGGTGCATCTCATCCAATCAAGAGGCCGGCGACGGCTACAGCGATATTGTACTGGAATCTGCGGACGGGGAAGCAGGGATTCTGATTGAAATAAAATATGCGCACGACGGCAATCTGGAAAAAGGATGCCGGGACGCAATTGCCCAGATTACAAAAAATCATTACGAAGAAGAGTTATATGACGAAGGAGTGGAGCGGATTTTAAAATACGGGATCGCATGTTATAAAAAACGCTGCAGGGTGCAGGCAGCACACGTCCGTTTATGACAAAAACGCCTCTGTTGGTTACAATGCACTGAAGGGCAGGAGTGCGCGTTCCGATATCTGTTATGAATGAAAAAAGGAACAGGAGGGATTCTATGCGAATTACCAATCAGATGATTGCCAGGTCGGCGATAAAAAGCGGGCTTCCGGTCCATCAGAACACATTATTAAACTACATAGGAAGCAGTACTCCGACGGCAAATTCCCTGCTTTCTTCGCTTGGGAAGACCGGTCAGGCGAATTCTGCGTTACAGGGCATAAGCCGCAAAAACAGCAGGCAGCTGGAAATGTCGGCGGCTTCTTTAGAGAGCATTGCCGAAAAGCTCGCCGCGGACGGGGAAAATTCCCTGTTTGCCAAAGCGAAAAAAACAGGCGATACGTCGGAAATCGTGGCGAATGCAGAGAGCCTGGCAGACGCCTACAATAAAACGCTGAGCGGTTTAAAGAAGTCCGATTCTTCTTTAGACAGATTTTACCGGCAGGAGCTGCAAAATTATGTTACAGAGCAGTCGGGAGTTCTTAAGGCGGTCGGAATTACAAAGAACAGGGACGGCAGCTTAAGTGTTCAGAAGGATACGTTAAAAAATGCCGATTTGGACAGCTTAGAGAAAGCGTTTGGAAGCGCATCCGGATTTTCCGAAAAAGTGGGCTACGTCAGCGGGCGTGTTGCGGAAAATGCGGCTGCATGGGATACCGGCATTTTGAACGGATACGGCAGTACCGGAAAAGAGTACTACAATTCGTTTGTGGAAAGTATGTATGACTTCTGGGGTTAGGAGGTATCTATGACAGGGAATGTGAGCAGTATTGTGGAGTCCATGTTTGCTTCCGACTCTGTAAGAAACCGTCAGAATACCGTGAATCAGAAAAATCAGAACAGCTTTTCGGATTATCTGAATGCTGCGCTTTTGAATGCGCAGTCGGGCACTTTGTTCGGAAACAACAGCGCAGCGGCGATTGGGTATCCTTATGGGAACCTGCTTTCCGGTTCGGTGTGGCAGGCTTTTGCTGTCAGGGCGCTGGTGGACGGGATGCAGAAAAACAGTCCGTCTGCGCCGAAAACGTCAGCGGACGGACAGCAGGACGGTGCGGCAGTGACTGAGCGGATGTCAAAGCCGGATTGGGCGAAAATACGCGTGATTCGATATTATCAGCCGCCGAAGGCGCAGGGAGCGGAGTAGGGGGAGGCTGGCAAAGGTCCGTCAGCCAGAGGGCAGGGGATGCGGCGTTCGCTGTGTAACCGGTTTAAGCGGCTCTAATGTATCCCCTGTAGCTTTCTGTCTGCGGACGCAACCGCCGGAAACGCGCCGTCCATGGCGCATTCCGGCTTGCCCTGC
>CAMSEJ010000235.1 GCA_947057405.1 uncultured Roseburia sp. | reverse complement strand
CACAGAGGGGATGCGCGCGCGGCAGTGGAGGAAAACTACCGCAGGCTTTCGCAGGCGCTTGGCGTAAGCTATGACAGCTTTGTATGCTCCGATCAGACCCATACGACAAATGTTGTGCGCGTTGGAGCGGCAGACGCGGGGAACGGGGTTGTAAGGGGACACCGGTTTTCGGATGTAGACGGTATGGTGACCAATGAGCCGGGGGTGACGCTGATTACATATTATGCGGATTGCGTGCCGCTTTATTTTGTGGATCCCGTCCGCCGGGCGATTGGGCTGAGCCATTCCGGCTGGCGGGGAACGGCGGAGCGCATGGGGCAGGTGACACTGGACAAAATGAAACGGGAATTCGGTACGGATGCGGCGGATGTGCTCTGTGCGGTCGGCCCGTCGATTTGCCGCAGCTGTTATGAAGTCGGCGAGGATGTGGCAGAGGTGTTTAGGAAGCAGTTTAAAGGATGGGAACAGGAGATTTTAACGGAAAAAGGAAACGGGAAATATTGTCTGGATCTCTGGCGCGCGAATGAGCTTGTGCTGCTTTTGGCAGGCGTGGAGCAGGAGCATATTGCAGTGACCGATGTCTGCACCTGCTGTAATCCGCAGCTGTTGTTTTCTCACAGGGCGAGCGGGGGGAAGCGGGGCAATCTGGCAGCAGTGCTTGCGCTGCGGCAAATGCGTTAAAGCGATAGAAAAGAAAGCGGTATATAGAAATGGATAAGTGGAAGACAAAGTTTGAACAAAATACGCTGGAACGGGGAAGAGCGGCACATTTAAACGGAAGGGTAGCAGATTTAAAAGAGATAAAAGGCGGTTACAAGGCCGCCGTTTTGGGCAGACAGCGTTTTGAAGTTATGATAAAAAAAGAAGGCGAAGACGTGGGCCGTATGGGCTGTATTTGTCCGGTAGCAAGAGGAGGCCGCAACTGCGAACATATGGCGGCTGTTTTGTTTGCGGTTGAAATGAAGGAAACGGCAGCAAAAGAGCGGATAGACGAATCGGAGCTTTTGGAGCAGTGGCGGCAGTCAGATGCCCGGGTGCGCCGGGAGGAAGAACGCAAAAAAGAAGAGGAAGCCCGTAAAAAGGCGGAACGGGCAGCGGCCAGACAAAAGCGCAGGCAGCAGGAGGCAGAGCGTGCGCGCCGCAGGGAAGAGCAGACGGCGCAGGAAACGCTTCAAAAAGAAGAACAGGCGGCAGAGGAAGCGAAGCAGAATACGAAAGCAGAGGAGCCGGGATTGCAGGAAGCGCGACAAGCGCGCCGCCTTGCCCGCATCGCACGCAAGGAAGAAAAAGAACGGCGGCAAAAAGAGCAGAAGCGCAAAGCGGAGGAAGCGCGCCGCAAAGAAGCCGACCGGCGCATGGCAGAAGAAGCGCGGCGCAAAGAGATCCGCGAGCAGAAAGCCGAAGAAGCAAAACGCCGTGCAGACAAACGGCAGAAGGAACAGGAGGAGGCGAACCGCCGTGCAAAAGAGCGGCAGAAAGCAGAACAAAAAGCGGTACGCCGGTTAGAAGAACAGGAAAGGGAGAAGAACATGCAGGGATCAGAAGGAACGGATCACACGGAACAGGCGAAGGAAGAGTTTGAGAAGAGAAAGGCGGAGTTTACCGTTTTGGGAAATGCCTGGCAGGAGGATCCGGAAGATGCGCAGGAACCCCAAAACGGCAGCGGGCAGATCGCGAATCTGGAACAGTACAGTTACTTTGACGGAAGAAAAATAAAAGACTCCGCGGAAATAGATCCGGCAATTTTTGCGCAAGGGGAGAAGCTTGCCGCGGCGGGAATGATCCGCGTCAGACACGTGGTCTCCGGGTATGAGCAGTATACCGGAGATATTTTAGGCCAGATTGACGCGATAGGATGGCAGGACCGGAAAGAATTTTTGATTCGCATCCTGTTTACGCGCACGGAAGTGACCCATGCGGAATGCAGATGCCCGCAGTGCTGCCGGGGGCGCTCTGCCTGGTACGGCGGAATGAAGAATACGCAATGTGCCTATAAGGCGGGTACGCTCTCCCTTCTGAAGGATTATCTGGAGGCGCATACGGTGGGAGATTCCACGGACAGGTACGGGCAGATTCTTTTGGATTCTTTTCAGAGAAAGCGGGCGACTCTGGTCCGCGCGGATGCATCCAATCAAAAAGAGAGCGTAAAGCTTGTGCCGCGGCTGATCAAAAAAGACGGCAGGCTGTTGGTTACGTTTAAAATCGGGGAAAAGAGGATGTTTGTGGTGAAAAAACTGGATGTGTTCTGTGAGAATGTCAATACCGCTGCGACGGACACTTACGGAACCAATACACGGATTAACCACAGTCTGCATAATTTTACGGAGCAGGGGAAAGGCTGGGTGCGGTTTATCAGCCAGATTGTGCAGGAGGAGGAAGAGTTCCAGCAGAGAATGCTGGAATCGCGCAGATATTATACTTATCGCAAATCCGGCGTGGGGAGTGAGCTGAGCCTGTTTGGCTGGCGGCTGGATGAATTTTTTGCACAGATGGGCAATGAAGAGGTGGAATTTGAGGACAAGGATCTGAAAGAAAAAAAGCGTATGATAACCTGCGCAAACCGCAACCCCAGGGTAAAAATGCACATTTCACAGGAGAGTACGGATGACGGCATATTCCACGGGATCAAGGTGGAAGGGGACCTGCCGGATTTGTACCAGGGGACAGACACGGCGTATTATATCGGGGACGGGCATATAAACCGGGTGGAACAGGCGTTTTTGGATAAAATCGAACCGCTTTCGGAGGTTGCGGACAGGGATGCGTTTTCGTTCCATGTGGGAAGGAATCATATGGCGGATTTTTATTACCGGGTTCTGCCGCAGCTGCAGGATATTGTGGAGATCCGGGAAACCGATCCGGAGAAGTTCCGCAGCTACCTGCCGCCGGAAGTGCATTTTATTTTTTATCTGGATGCCGCGGATCAGAACGTGACCTGCAGGGTATACGCCTGCTACGGCAGCAGGGAATATTCCTCACTGGATCTGCTGCGGCAGACAGGGACGGCCGCCGTTGAGGCATTTCGGGATCGGGTGGCGGAGGAAGAGGTTTTATTTCAGGTGCTGCAGCTGTTTCCGGAAGTAGATCAGACAAACGGGGAGCTGAGCTGCGCAGGCAGGGAGGATCTGGTGTATGAGGTCATGGAGCATGGGACGGATCGCCTGATGGAGCTGGGGGAAGTGCGCTGTACAAAAAGCTTTCTGGGATTTCACGCCGTCCGTTCCGTCAAGGTATCCGTGGGCGTTTCCGTATCCGCCGGGCTTTTGGAGCTGGACATTGCAACGGAGGACGTTCCCAAGGACGAGCTTTTGGATATTTTAAACAGCTACCGCGCGAAGAAAAAATACTACCGCCTCAAAGACGGCTCGTTTGTCAATCTGGAAGATCCGTCGCTTGAAATGCTCACGGAGCTTCTGGAAACGTCTCATATCAAACCCAAAGAGTTTGTGCAGGGCAAAATGCACCTGCCCATGTACCGCACGCTGTATCTGGACAAAATGCTCGAAGAAAACGAAAGCGTCTACAGCAGCCGCGACAGCCGGTTTCGGGATGTGGTCAAGGGCTTTAAAACCGTAAAGGACGCCGATTTTGAAGAACCCAAAAGCCTTTCTAAGGTTATGCGCAAGTACCAGAAAAACGGCTACAAATGGCTGCGTACCCTGGAAACCTGGCAGTTTGGCGGTATTTTGGCAGACGATATGGGACTGGGCAAGACGCTGCAGGTTATTGCCGTCCTTCTGGCCGCAAAGCAGGAGAAAAAGGAAGGAACCTCTCTGGTGGTAACGCCGGCTTCTCTGTTGTTTAACTGGGGAGAAGAATTTAAACGTTTCGCGCCGGACCTTTCGGTTTCTCTGATTACCGGAACACAGGAGGAGCGGCGGCAGAAAATCGAAGCCTGCCGGCAGGCGGACGTGCTGGTTACCTCTTATGATTTGCTGAAACGGGATATTGATCAATATGAGGACAAGCAGTTTGTGTATGAAATCATTGACGAGGCGCAGTATATCAAAAATCATACGACTGCAGCCGCAAAAGCGGTCAAGGTGATTAACAGCCGCTACCGGTATGCGCTGACCGGCACGCCGATCGAAAACCGGCTAAGCGAGCTGTGGAGTATTTTTGATTATCTGATGCCGGGATTTTTGTACGGCTATGATGTGTTTAAAAAAGAGATGGAAACCCCGATTGTAAAAAACAATGACGAGACGGCGACAAAGCGTCTGCAGAGGATGGTAAACCCGTTTATTCTGCGCCGTTTAAAGGAGGACGTATTAAAGGATTTGCCAAAGAAGCTCGAGATCGGAAGAGCGTCGTGTAGGGAAAGAGTGTGGT
>CAMSEJ010000234.1 GCA_947057405.1 uncultured Roseburia sp. | reverse complement strand
CCGATCTATGCTTCTTCCTCTTCTTCTCTGAGCAGCTCTGCGATAACGTCTATTTTCTCTTCCGGCTCTGCAATGCAGTTGAATTCCAAGGCAATCTCCTCCGCGGTATCGTAATCGATCTCCTGGTTGACCGTGAGCATCGTACCTTTTAAGAACAGTTTCTTGATAATAACGGTTGCCTGGATTTTCATTTTTTCCGCCAGTTCTTTGACGGTCAGTTTTTCCGGCAGCGTAATGGATTTGATGACTTCTTCTTTTTCCTGACGCGGCTGCTGCGGTTTCTTTTTGCCGCCGTGCTTTTCTAAATTGATAAAGCGTTCCTGTTTCTTGCCGAGCCTGTCGTGATCCTGTTTGCGGGTATTGTTGTTTTTGCGGCTGTCTACACGGTCCCTGGTTTCCTTGCCGCGCAGATCTTCAGACGTTGACGCAGCCTCTTTGTTGAACTTGCTGATTTCACGGTCTAATTTCCCTTTAAATTCCTTCGGGCGATTTGAATGGAATCCACGGCCACTTCGATCACCTTGAGCAAAATTGGAATTCGGTCGATTATTCTGGAAATTTTTCTGATTGCCTTTGTCAAAGCTCCTTCCCCCTCTTTCTCCCTGCGGCCGGCCGTCATTCCTGCCTGCCTGCGGGCGGTTTTCGCCTCTTGCCCCCTGCGGACGGCCTTCCGTGTTCCGGTTTCCCTGGAACCTGCCGTCACTGCGGCCGCCCTGGCCGCGGTTTGTGTACGGGCGATCGCCCTGACCGCGGCTGCCTCGTTCTCCCTGCGGACGATCTCCATGGCTGCGCCGTTCTCCCTGCGGGCGGCCGCTGCCTGCCTGACTGCCCTGCTGACGCGTACCCTGCGGGCGGTCGCTTTGCACGGCAGTTCTTTCACCAGGCGCAGATTCGGCATTGGCACGGTTTTCCCTGTCCGCCGCCGAGCCGGATACCGATGCGTTCTGGGGTTTTCCGGCAGATGTGCCTGTCTGCGCCGCCTGCGGTTTCCCTGTCGGCGTGCCCGCCAAAACGTTCTGGGGCTTTCCGGCGGATGTGCCTGCCTGCGCTGTCTGTGCTTTCCCGGCGGATGTGCCTGTCTGCGCTGTCTGCGGTTTTCCGGCAGATGTGCCTGCCTGCGCTGTCTGTGCTTTTCCGGCGGCTGCATTTTGCGTCTGGGCAGCACAAACGGCTTCCGCTGCCTGCACATTCTGCAGAGGAGCTTTCTTTGCCGCTTCCGTCTGTCCTGCTTTGGCAGCCGCGTTTACGGACGGCCTCTGCGGATCTTTTGCCGTCTGCGCCGGCTTATTCTCTCCCTGACGGACCGTGCGCTCCTGGCGCATACGCTCCCGCTCTTTGTCGCGTTCCCGGGGCGGACGTCTTCTGGGCGGGCGTTTGAAGCCCTGCTGGCTGTTCTGCGGATTAAATACCGCCGTAATACTCGGTTTCTTTTTGGGCCTTGCTGCGGGAGCTTCGTCTTTTGCTTTTGTTTCTTCCTTTGGTCTTGTTTCTGTTTCTGGTTTCGTAATGGTCTTCGTCTCCTTTTTTGCGTATTTGCCGCGGATAAGCTCTATGGAAGCATCTTCCAGGTTGCTCATGTGGCTTTTTACTTCTATTTTCTTCTCAGATAAAAAATTTATGATTTCTTTTGAATTAATATTCAATTCTTTTGCAAGTTCATATACTTTCACTTTTGCCATATACTTACTCCTCCATTATTCAGTTGATGTCTGCAAAAGCCTGGTCCGTACTGCTTTTGCAAGTCCTTCGTCCGTCAGCGCCAGGCTCACCCGGTATTCCTTCCCTATGGCTTTGCCAAGGCATGCCCCGTCGCTGTAAATGACGATTTCCGTATGATAAAACCCGCACATATCGCGGAATTTTTTTTGGGTATTTTCCGAAGCATCTCCAGCCAAAATGACTAAATATGCCGTTCCTGCTTTGACTGCATGCTCCGTCTGGAAAGCGCCGCTTACAACCTGGCCCGCCTTTGCGGCAATCCCGAGCATGGAAAGCGCTTTATCTGGTTTCAAGCCGTTCCATCTCCTTTTCAAACTCCGCATAAATTTCTTCCGGAATTGCGGTTTTAAGTGAATGCTCCAGGCCCCTGGATTTGACTGCCCGCTGCAGGCATTCCCGATTGAGGCAAAGATACGCGCCGCGCCCGTTTTTTTTACCGGTCGGATCCAGGCACACCGTATGCTCCTCCGTCCGGATGACGCGGATTAAGTCGCGCTTTGGCTTCATCTCCCTGCAGCCGACGCATTGGCGCATCGGAATCTTTTTATTCGCCATATTCATCGCTCCCGGCTGTTTCTTCGTCTTCTGGCTGCGGGTCTTCTTCGGAGTCTGCGCTGTCCGCTTCTCCCATAGCCCGGGCGTTTGGGCCGCTTTCTGCTTCCTTTGGCCCGTCCCCGTAATCCTCCGTTTCGTCCGCATAATCCGCGGGGTCCGCATATTCCCGATCATCCTCATATTCCGGTTCGTCTTCGTAATCGTATTCGCCGTCCTCATCGTAATAATCGTCATAATCTTCGTCTTCATAGTCGTTTTCATAATCCATGAAGTCGCCCGCTTCCCGCGCCTGCGTTTCGCTCTTGATATCAATCTTAAACCCGGTCAGGCGCGCCGCAAGCCTTGCGTTCTGCCCTTCCTTGCCGATTGCCAGAGAAAGCTGGTAATCCGGTACAACGACTTTGGCATTTTTCTCTTCCGCATCGGCAATAACGGAAATTACCTTTGCAGGGCTTAAGGCATTTTCAATCAGCATGGCGGGATTTTCGTTCCAGTTGATAATGTCGATTTTTTCCCCGCGCAGTTCCCCTACAATGGCATTTACCCTTGCGCCGTTCATGCCGACGCATGCGCCAACCGGATCGACATCCGGGTCGTTTGACCAGACTGCGATTTTCGTCCGGCTTCCGGCTTCCCTTGCAATGCTCTTGATTTCCACAATTCCTTCCCGGACCTCCGTTACCTCGGATTCAAACAGACGTTTGACCAGTTCGGGGTGTGTCCTTGAAACCAGAATCTTTGGGCCCCTGTTTGTGGATTTGACCTCCAGAACATACAGTTTGATACGTTCGGTCGGCTGAAACACTTCATTTTTTACCTGCTCGTTTTCGGCAAGGATGGCATCTACTTTCCCGAGGTTAATACTGACATTTTTTCCCGCATATCGCTGTACAATACCCGTCACGACATCTTTTTCTTTGCTGTAGTACTCATCGTACAGTACCTTCCGCTCCTCTTCCCTGATTTTCTGCAAAATAACATTCTTGGCATTTTGTGTGGCAATCCTGCCGAATTCTTTGGACTTGACCTCTATGTTTACAATATCACCCACTTCATATTTGGAGTCGATCATTTTTGCACTCATTAAACTTATCTGGGTAACCGGATCTTCCACTTCTTCGGCTACCGAGTTTTCCTGGTATACATGGTATTCACAGGTAACGGGGTCAATCTGCACTTTGATGTTTTCTGATTTTCCAAAATGATTTTTGCATGCAGTGATCAGTGAGTTTTCAATGGCATCTAACAGGGTTTCTTTGGGAATGCTTTTTTCCTGCTCCAATATTGTCAATGCCTCTAACAACTCATTATTACTACTCATTTTTAAACCCTCCTGATTCTTTCTTATTTCGTAATTCTCTAAAAATCAAACGCCTGGCGGATCAGCGCAAGATCGGATTTTTCAAAAACCAGATCTGTGCCGTCCTCCCCGGTTATCGTAACGCTTTTTTCGTCATAGGCTTTTAAAATCCCGTAAAATTCCTTTTCATGGTTCACCGGCCGATACGTTCGGATCTCGATTTGCCGGCCCAGATTCCGGATATAGTCTTTTTCTTTTTTCAGGGGGCGCAAAAGTCCGGGCGAGCTTACTTCAAAAATATATGCTCCTTCCACATAATCTTCCTCGTCTAAGATAACGTTCATTTCACGGGAAACCAGCTCACAGTCGTCTACTGTGATGCCGCCTTCCTTGTCAATGTATGCCCTTAAATACCATGTGCCGCCTTCTTTTATATATTCTACATCGACCAGTTCAAAGTGATTCCTGTTTAAGATTGGAAGGATTAGGCTTTCCGTCCGTTTTTCGTATTCCTGTTTCTTTCCCACGTCTTCACCTTCCTTCTCTTTGCTATGGGACTGACTGTTGACTGAACAAAATTTAAGAGTGGGCGATCACCCACTCTTTTAAATAATACATTATTTAATATAGCCAGTATAGCACTGTTTTCCAGATATTGCAAGGCTTTTTGAAAAGGAATTACCGGATTTCCGTTCCTTTGGCCGGCGGAACGATTGTTCAGACACGCTCTAATACTACAGCGAACAATGTTGGCAAAGTTCCGTCAGCCAGAGGACCGGGGATGCGGCGTTC
>CAMSEJ010000233.1 GCA_947057405.1 uncultured Roseburia sp. | reverse complement strand
TTAAACGATGCCAGAAACCTGCTTGAACATATCAACCTTACCTCCACGCCGTTCAGCAAAGAGATCCCGGCTGCGCAGCTCCACTGGATGATCGCCGACCGAAACGCCTGCATTACGGTAGAATCGGTGGAGGCAGGCATCCGCATTTATGACAATCCTGCCGGAATCCTGACCAACAACCCGCCGTTTGGCGAGCAGATGTTCCAGCTAAACAATTACATGTGTTTGTCCTCCAAATCTCCCCAAAACCATTTCTGCAGCCGGCTGCCGCTGCGCACTTACAGCCTTGGCATGGGAGCAATCGGGCTTCCGGGAGATCTGTCCTCCCAGTCCCGTTTTGCACGCGCGGCTTTTGTAAAAGCCAATTCCGTTTCCGGCGATTCGGAAGCGGAAAGCATCAGCCAGTTCTTCCATATTTTAGGATCCGTTGATCAGCAGCGCGGATGCTGTGAAAAAGAAGACGGCAAATACGAATATACCGTTTTCACTTCCTGCTGTAATACGGACAAAGGAATCTATTATTATACAACCTACGAAAACCATCAGATCTCAGCCGTCCACCTGTTCCATGAAAATCTGGGAAGCACAGCACTAAAACGGTATCCGATGATAAAAGGGGAGCAGATCCGAATGCAGAATTAACAATTCCCGCTGCCAAAACCCGATAAGCCGGTATCCCTCCTTATACCAGCTCCACATCGCAAAGCAGCCCTTCCGCATCCGCCGCCGCCGTCGCCAGTTCGTCGCACCGTTCGTTCTGCGGGTGCCCGTCGTGCCCCTTCACCCAGTGGAACGTCATCTGATGCGGCTGCTTTAACTCCAGCAGTTTTTTCCAGAGATCGATATTTTTCACCGGCTGGTTGTCCGATTTCTTCCAGCCTTTTCTGATCCAGTTATCCACCCACTTCTGGTTAAAAGCGTTGACTACATACTGGGAATCCGAGTATAAAGAAATCTCGCACGGCCCGTTCAAACACTCCAGCGCCCGGATCACGCCCATTAACTCCATGCGGTTGTTCGTCGTCTTCTGATAGCCCGCCGAAATCTCCTTGACATGCAACTGCCCGTTCGCATCCACATATTCCAACACCGCGCCGTATCCTCCCGGCCCGTCCGGATTGCCCCTCGCCGCCCCGTCCGTATAAATCGTTACTTTCCTCATAATTCGTACGCCTCATTCTCTCCTGAAATCTCTACCAGCCGCCTTGCAAACGCCCCGTTGGAAATCTTTGCCTTCAAAGCGGCAATCGGGCTGTAATCCTGCCACATATGCATCGGGAACACCGCTTTTGCGTCCACATGCTCCATAAAATACATCAGGCCTTCCGCCGCATATTTCTTCTGTCTCGAATCAAGCGGCACAAACGCCACGTCAATTTCATAATCCGCCAATTTATGAATCTCATGTTTATACGCCCTGGTTTCCTTGCCGTTCACCAGATCGCCCGCGCCGTCCCATTTCCAGAGGTTTAGATCCCCGGCATGGTAAAAATACTTCCCCTCCGCGCCAATCAGAAACGCAACCCCCGCGTCCGTAGACCGAAGCGTCTTAATGTTCATATCGTCAACCTCAAACGTTTTCAGCGGCGGCGCAAACGTTATCTTCTCCTTTACCGAAGCCGCTATCCCGTTCCGTTCCAGATACCTGTCCGAAAGCCGGATATCTTTCGACAAAATATAACGGATATTGGGATAATCGCCGGCCCACTTTAGGATTTCCAAATCAAAATGATCCTGGTGCGCATGGCTTGCGAACACATAAAGCGGCTTATTCCGGTCAAACTCCGGCAATACCCCGGCAAAATGATACCCGTTTACCTTCCCGCCCTGAATATAATCAAAAACCATCGTCCGCTCTTTTGTTTCCACAACAAAACAACTATGGTGCACAAACGTTATAATCATGTTTTCATCCTCTCTATGATTGCATTGGCTCTCCGGTACACCTCGTCCGGATCCGCACCGATAAAAAATTCCTGTTTTTCGTATCGGATTTCTCCGTTTATCATTGTAAGCAGCACATTTTGCTTGCTTCCGGCATACACAATATTTTTAATGATATTATTTTCGGGCTGCATATTCGGCTGTTTTAAATCCAAAAGAACCAGATCCGCAAGCTTTCCTTCCGCCAGGCAGTCGCAGTCAAAAAGCCCCATGGCCCGCGCCCCGCCGGTCGTCGCCATATAAAGCACTTCCTCCGCCGAAACACACGCGGCGTCTCCTTCCCGCACCTTTGCAAGGCCGCTGACCAAAAACATCTCCCGGAACATATCCAGGCAGTTGTTGCTGGCCGGCCCGTCCGTGCCGATTGCCACAAAAATCCCTTCCTCCAAAAACCGCTTCACCGGAGCAATGCCGCTCGCCAGCTTCAAATTAGACGCCGGATTGGTCACGGCATACAGCCCGCGCTTTTTAAAAATCTCAAAATCGCCGTCTTCCAGATAGATACAGTGATAACCGCCCCCGCCATACGCATACATCCCAAGCGCCTCCGCAAGCGCCGTCGGGGTTTTGCCCCAGCGCGTTTTGCATTCCTCTACCTCCCGTCTGGTTTCCGCATTGTGGAACCAGACCGGGGATTTTACCTTTTGCGCCAAAGCGGACAGGCCCTCCATCAGCTTCAAAGACGTCGTATATTCCGCATGGAATCCCATCCGAAAATCCGTAAGCGAACCCATTTCACGGATAACGCCGTACAACTCCTCCACCTCCGAAAGCGACTGGCAGAAATCGTTTAACCCGCTGGTAAACACCGTGCGAAACCCGCAGTCCGCCGAGGCCCACGCCCCGGGCAGCGGCGCAAAATACATATCGAAATTCGACGTTATGCCGCTCGTCAGATATTCCATAATCCCAAGCCTGCACAAATGATAAATATCTTCATGCGTCAGTTTCGCTTCCTTCGGAAAAACCTGTTCAGAGAGCCATTCCTGTAAGGGCAGATCATCGGCATAAGAACGCAGAAACGTCATAGCGGTGTGCGTATGGGCATTTTTAAAACCCGGCATCAGCAGATTTCCTCCAACGTCGTATTCCCTGTCCCACCTGATTTTCATTCCGCCCGTATACTCTAACGCACGCCCGGTATCCGTCCCGTCGCCGATGTATGCAATCCGGCTGCCAATCACCCAGAGTTCGCCCTTTGTCAGCGCAAGCCCGCGTCCCGCGCATCCTGACAGAAGCGCATCCTGCCTGAAAGATTCTATCCCGTCCAAACTGTTTTTTTCTTGTAAAATTAAAATTTTTGCGTTATAAAACCGGATATTCATAGCTTTTCCTCCGATCTTTCCTTCTCTTCTCTCCAATCTTTTCCGGCGTCTTCTCCAATCCTTCTTTCTTTTTCCCGGACCGCTATTCTCCCATCCCCGAAATCACCCGGTAGACCAGCCGCCCGAATTTTTCTGCCGCCTGATCCGCCGCCCGCTTTACCTCGTCATGGCTCAGCGGCACAGGAGAAATCCCGGCTGCCAGATTAGAAATACAGGAAATCCCCGCAACCTCCATTCCCATATGGCGCGCCGCAATCGCCTCGCACGCCGTACTCATGCCGACCGCATCCGCGCCCAACACGCGGCACATCGCAATTTCCTGCGGCGATTCATACTGCGGCCCTGTCATCTGCAAATACACGCCTTTTTTCAACGCAATCCCGCACTCCTTCGCCGCTGCGCAAACCAGTTCCAAAAGCCCTTTATCATAAATCCCGCTCATATCCGGGAAACGCTCTCCCAGTTCCTCCACATTCGGCCCGATAAGCGGCGAAGGCACAAACGAAGCAATCTGCCCGGTAATCGCCATCAGATCCCCCGGCTGCATCCCATCCTTGATACCGCCCGCCGCATTTGTTAAAAGCAGCCGCCGCGCACCCATTAATTTCATCAAGCGGATCGGAAGCACCACATCCTGCATGGCATACCCTTCATAATAATGTACCCTGCCCTGCATACACACAACCGGAACCTCCCCGGCATACCCAAACACAAACCGTCCTTTGTGCCCGGCCACCGTAGAAACCGGAAACCCTTCTATCTCCCGGTAATCCATGACGGCTTCCGTCCGAAGTGCATTGGCAAAACCGCCCAAACCGGAACCCAATACCAGAGCAGCCTGCGGACAAAACCCGGTTTTCTGCCGCACGCTCCGGTAACACCTCTGTAATTTCTCATATACCTCGCCCATACCTGCCTCCTTATCTGCCAAACTTCTTTCCTTGCGCCATTCTGATTCAAAACTGCGGATATCGAAACTTTTCCAGTCTCCTTATCCAATTATACATGAAAGCACGGAATTTTTCAAACACGCTCTAATACTACAGCGAACGATAGGGAGTAGATGGCAAAAGGGCCGTCAATCAGAGGGAAGGGGGTGCGGCTGGG